>JBQTIF010000122.1:0-2019 GCA_052388395.1 Gemmatimonadaceae bacterium
GATTTGCGGTGAAGTTTGCGGTCGAGACGGCGCCACTCATGTGATTGTAGTCGCCGGCGTTCACGAAAGCCGGACCGCCACCCGCCGGCGCCTGCCTAACGACGCGCGGCCGCGGCGTACCGAACGGCCGCCACGTCCCGCTATCGAGCCCGGCCGTCCACATCTCAAGGAACAGGGTATCCACCGACGCGTACGAGACAGTGACGTCCACGGTATCGGCGCGAAACCCTCCCGCACTCGCCACGAGACGCGTTGTGCCAGGCGATCGCCCGACGACGAAACCACGGTCGTCCACCCGGGCTACTGTCGTGTCGAGCACGGACCAGCGAAGCACTGTGCTGGCGGCACTGCCCCCCTCGGTCACCGCCACAACGCTGACGCGCCGACCGGCCCCGGACCGTAAGGCTAGCCCGTTAGGCGTCATGTCCACGCGACTGACGTGGCGCGCGACTCCATCGCTCCACTTAATGGAGAATGGCTGATCCTGGAGCCGCACGATGACTAATGACGCATCCGGTCGCTCCAGCGCCGCCCCTCGCACGATCCATGTCCCGTCTTCAAACGAAGAGTACGCAAGCCATTTAGCATCCGGCGACCACGCGAATTCAGAGATGAAGCGATCACCGCCAGACCCTGCACGCAGGCGAATGGCGCGCGAGGCGAGCGGCTGCAGCTCAATGATATGCACCGCTGCGTACCCGTCGTCGCCGACGCGATAGGCCACCGCGATGCGCGCGTCACCCGGGGCGAAGCGAGCCACGCCGCGCTGGGGCGGCAAACCAAGTCGGGCCGTAAGGTTCTCCGCGTGCGTACCGTCCGCATCGCAGATCCAGAGGCTTACTGTACCTAACGAGTCCCTGAAAAAAGCAATGCGCGCTCCGCTCGGAGACCATGTTGCGCCGTGATCCTGATAGCGGCTCGTTGTGAGCTGCCTGATGACCTTCCCCTGAGGATCGAACGCGAAGAGGTTGCTCTGGTAGTGCGTACGACTGGCTTTCCAACCCCGCTCCACAAGGAGGTACTTGCGGTCAGGCGACAGGGAGGCGAGGTAGTCATCGCTCTCGGCAAAGGTCACCTGCACTGTATCGGGCCCGCGGACGCGGAAGATCTTCGCATGGGTGCCGCCTTCAACGGAGATCCACTGGCTGAAGAAACGATCCACCGGCGCTGACGGATCAGGCACCTTCTCCAAACGTCCCTCGTCGTCGAGCCGTGCCGGCCAGCGCACGACAAGCGTTGGTTCAGTCGCCCGCTGGTCTGTGGACATGTAAAGGGAACCCTGGCGATAGTCGCTCACTACTGACCCGCCAGTGCGCGGCTGGCGGGTTCTGGTGCCGAGCCACACGCCCGCAGCGAGGATGGCGGCGACTGCCGCGAGACCGCCGAGCACTCGCCCCCAGCGCGTTAGGCGGCGCTGCGGCCGTTGCGTCGTGGCACCCGGTGGCAGGGCCCTTGGAGCGTGCGCATCCGCCATCACGCGATGCGCCTGCTCGGCTTCGATCGCTGCAAATGTGCTAGCTTCGCGCGCGGCCGCCGTCGCATAACGATGCGCTCGTTCACGTTCCTCGGCCTGATCAAAGTGGAAGGCCAGACGCGCCGCGCCCCCCGGCCGCTTCGCTTCGCCGAGCTGTTCCAGAGCGAGCCCGACGGCCGCGTGCAGGAGGCGGCGTCGCTGATCCGGAATACCGAGATAGACCAGGTGGCGCAGCTCGTCGTGAATCAGCTCGAACGTCGCCGGCACGCCGCGCCTAACGAGATGGTCCTCCTCCAGGGCAGCGAGCGCCAGCTCGGCGCGCGGCTCCGACACGTCCAGCGAACGCGCCAGCACCTCCACCGGGATTGCGTCCGCGGCCACGGCCAACACTTCCACGCACGAGCGCATCCATGGCGCTAGCGCATCGATCCGGTCGGACATCAGCTTGCCGAGCGTCTTCGGCAGCTCTTCGATGCGAGCGCCCGGCGCCAACGCCCAGCGCGCGCTTTGCACCGTGAGCACGCGGCTGCGCGCGAGCGCGTCCA
>JBQTIF010000123.1:0-8726 GCA_052388395.1 Gemmatimonadaceae bacterium
GATGGCCTCCGCGTGTCGAGTAGTGGTCCGGAGCACGTGGTAGATCGGATCGCGGAACTCCCGCTGGATGCCATCCTGACCGCCGAACTCGCGCCGCTCGTCACGATCCGCGGTCCCCTGAACGAACAAATCGCGGCGGCCGATGCACGCCTTGTTGCGATGATGCAAGTCGATCCCCACGTGCGGTTGTTAGCCACCGCGCCGGGCGTCGGGCCGGTGACGGCGACTGCGTTCGTCGCGACAATCGATGACATCACGCGCTTTCACTCGCCGCATGAGCTGGAGGCATACTTGGGCCTCGTACCAGGCGAGTGGAGTTCCGGAGAGAAACGGCGGCTGGGCGCCATCACGAAGGCCGGGAACACCCAGCTCCGCTGGCTGCTCGTGGAAGCCAGCTGGGGGATTCTGCGCTCGAAGTCGCTGGAGACCGTGGCGCTCCGCCGCTGGACGTTGCGGATTGCCGCCCGGCGAGGGAAGTCCATCGCGGCCGTCGCGCTGGCACGTCGGCTCGCGGGGATTCTGTACGCGATGTGGCGCGACGGCACCCCGTATGACGCACGGAAGATCCGCTTGCCATCACCGCCCGTTAGGCAGACCGGGCAGGAGGTAACCCGGCGCGCGAGCTAGTCTCACGAACCCGCGCGTACCCCGAGCTGACTGAATCTGGAGTGGCGAGCGCGTCAAAGGTGTTGGCCGCAGGCGAGAGCCGTTCCTCATTTTGCGCCGACCACTCCTTCGGATACCCAGATGCGCCGAGGCTTCCAGGCCTCACCAGAGAGCGCGAACAGAATGCTGAGCAGCAACTCGAGTACGCGCGGACAACGTAGAATCAACATTCGGGCAACGTTCATCAGACCTTGCGCCGCGGTTCCGCTTCACAGAACACTTTTGGGCAGTGTGGGGTGCTCATTCCGCGCGTAAAACATCGGCCGGATCCAGTCGGGAGGTTCGCCGTGCCGGAATCCAACTCGCGAGCACAGCCACGGCGATCAGCAGCGCGGACGCAGCGCCTAACGTAAGAGGATCTGTTGGCGCGACTCCGTATAGCAATGTGCTCAGGAAGCGCGCCACGAACACGAAGAGCGCGAGTCCGGCTCCGATTCCCAACGCGGTGAGCACGACCCCTTGGCTCGTCAGCATGCGGATAACGGATTGCGGCGACGCACCCAGGGCGATGCGTACCCCAAGCTCGCGCGTCCGCAGAGCGATCACGTATGCCATCACCCCGTATAACCCGATGGCGCCGAGCAGCAACGTCACGACGGCAGCGACGCCAAGCACCAGTATCGTGAAGGACAGCTGGGCCATGGATGCGGCGAAGACGGCACGCATCGGTCGAACGTCGAATAGCGGCAATGTGGTATCCAACTCGCGAACGGTGCTCCGTACGGCACTCGACAGCGCAGAAGGCTCGCCCCCCGTGCGTAACACAAGTGCCATCGTACTCCGCGTCTGTGAGTCGAACACGTCGTCCTGAGGGACTTGAGGAAAATACACAGTCGGCGACGGTAGAGCCGCGAGGGCCGTGTCGCGCACATCGCCAACGACACCCACGATTGTGTACATCGGGCCGCTCGGAAGGTTGGTGAAGCGCTTGCCGATCGCGCGCGCCCCGGTTGAATCCTTCCAGAACTGGACTGCCGTCGCCCGACTGATGATAGCTTCGTCCGCTCGCTGTCTATCGAGGTGATCGAACGTTTTCCCAGCAACCAGCGGGATTCCCATGGTTCGGAAGTAGCCGCCGTCAGTCGTCGAGTAGATCTGCAGCGGCGGAATCCTGTTGGCATAGGTCGCGAGCTGATCTTCCGGATAAAACGGGCTCTGGTTCATACCGTTCTGTAGGAGCGGTAGTCGCGATGAGATGCCGGCACTCTGAACGCCAGGAAGCGCGGCTACACGATCGAGCAGTTGCGTATAGAAGCGAACGACGGCTGTGTCGTTAGGGTAGCGCGCCGATGGCACAGCGATCCAAAACGTAGCGAGGTTCTCGGGGTTGAAGCCTGGACGCACAGCGTTCAATCCCAGAAACGTGCGGATAAGCAGCCCTGAGCCGCCCAGCGCCACGAGTGCCAGCGCGATCTGCGCCGCGACGAGCGCGCCGCGAACACGGTGTTGCGCGCGGCTCGCCGTTCCGCTGCGTCCGCCCTCGCGCAGTGCAATCGACAGCTTGATTCGGCCGAGCCGCAGTGCCGGAATAATGCTGCACACCAGGGCCACCACCACGGAGATGACCAGCGCGAACGCGATCGTCCAAAGATCGAAGCGGACCTCGGACAGGCGTGGGATCTCCACGCTCCCTGCGTTGACGAGAACGCGAATGGCAACCGCCGCGAGTCCCGTTCCAATCGCGCCGGCGATGGCGGTGATTACGGCCGACTCGGCGAGAAAATGAGTCAGCACGCGTCCGCGTCCCGCTCCAATCGCTTCGCGCACAGCGAGCTCGCGCTGGCGACCATCGGCCCTAACGAGAATCAGATTGGTGACGTTGGCGCACGCGACGAGCAGGACCAGTCCCGCGGCTGCTGCAACGATCCACAGCGTGCGCGCGATCCCTCCGGTCACATCCTCTTTGAGCGGAATGAGAAGTGGTACCGGCTTGGCCTGATCCAGCACCATCTGTGTCGAGACGCCAGGCGCCATGTTCGCCGACAGGTCGACCATGCGCGGAAGCACGGCGGCGAAATCGCGCTCCGCGGCGGCAAGCGACATGCCGGGACGCAGGCGCGCGATGCCCTGGTAGTTGAAGCCGCTCGAGAACTCCGCGTTCGGATCGAGTTGCAGTGGCAGCCAGAGTTGCGTGCGAGGCGTCGGGAATCGGAAACGCTGCGGCATGACGCCGATGATCTCGCGGCTCCGGCCGTTCACGTCGAGGGTGCGGCCGAGTATTCCTGGATCGGCCGCGAAGCGCGATCGCCACATCCCTTCGCCGATGATGACGACACTTGGGCCGTTAGGCACGTCCTCAGCCTCGCTGAACGATCTGCCTAACAGCGGCGCGACGCGTAACACAGGGATGAGACTCGCGGTGACCTGGCTCGTGCTGATCCGCTGCGGATCCGTCGCACCACGTGCGTCCGCAACGTTGGTGGCCCCCTCCTGATAGATGCCAATGCCCGTGATCGATCGCGCCAGCTTTTTGTACGTGAAGTAGGTGGCGGCGGTCTGATTCGCTTTGTTCAACGAGATGCCTTTGAGGTCATGCCAGGCGCCCACCAAACGGTCGGGATCGCTGTATCCCAGCGGCCGCAGAAGCACGCCGTTCACCAGCGCGAAGATCGCCACAGCCGCTCCTATCCCGACAACCAGGGTAAGCGAAGAGGTGACGGTGAACGCGGGATTACGGCGGAGCGACCTCAACGCCGGGCGGATGAATAAAGACAAGGCCATGGAGTCAAAGCGTCAGTGGCAGTTGCCAGCCGACTACGCGACTCGCTGCCAGAAGTTTTGATTTGCCGAGCATCCCTCGACAGGTGCCGTGTCTGAAGGAAGTAGGGGCATCGCGCAGATGATCCGCGCGTCCTCCAGCGATGTTCTGCAAGTCGACACCGGTTCGCTCTATCCCGCGCTGCACCGTTTGGAAAAAAAACACTGGATCGAGGTGGATTGGGATCTCTCGGAAAACAAGCAACGCGTACGCGTGTACCGCCTAACGACTACAGGTCGGAAGCAGGCGCACGTGCGCATGGCGACGAGAGTGTGGCACGAGGTGAATCGCGCGACGCAGCGGACTTCCAAGGTGCCACCGGCGGTCGCTGTGCTGATGGTCATGCGGGCGATTCGGCGACGCTAACTGGCTCCGGTGCTCGTTGCACTCGCGGCAGGGTACATACCCGCAAGGCGCGCGATGCGGATTCAGGCGTTGACGGTTTTGCTGCGGGACTAGCGGAGTGTAATCGCGCTTCGAGCGGTCATTTTGGAGAATCTCGTCACATTTTCGCGCCTATATAAGGCCACTATAGAAGCACTAATGAGCCATCTTGTCAGAGTGTGAACTTCTCTGAAAGCTCCGCCGCTTCGGACAACGGAAACGCGCTCAGCGTCTCCCCGGCCGCGCAGACAGGACGGTCCTCGGGCACAACAAGCAAGGCGTTTGCTTTTGCCATCGATGTGAGGATCCCCGACCCCTGAGGTCCCGTAAGCCGCACACCCATCCGACTGTCTTCGCGCACGCGCAAGACAGCGCGGAGGAAATGGGTGAGCTTCGCCTGAATGCTCACCGGCTCCTCCAGCACAGCCGGAACTGGGCGCCGGAAAATTCGTTGGAAGCCGAGCATCTTTCGGATGGCGGGCCGAACGAAGAGCTCGAACGTCACCATCGCGGATACCGGGTTTCCTGGAAGCCCGATCCAGGGAACGCCGCGCACAATGCCGAAGCCGAGCGGCGCTCCGGGTCGCATGCGCACGCGCCAGAACTTGAGCTCGGCGCCTAACGAGTCGAGGACCTGCCGCACATAGTCGTATTCACCGACGCTCGCACCCGCTGACGTGACGATCACATCGGCGTCGCGCGCGCGCCCGACGCGTGCGCGCAACGCCGCGGGCTGATCTGGCGCGATACCGAGATCAATGGCCTCCCCACCGGCGCCGCGGACCAACGCTGTGAGCGTGTAGCTGTTGCTGGTGATGATCTTGCGACCGGCCATGACTTCGTCGAAGCGATCGATATCCACCAGCTCGTCGCCGGAGCTGATAAGCGCTACGCGCGGCCGCCGATAGACAGCCGCCTCGGCCATGCCCATGGACGCGAGGACGCCGATCTGCGCGGCGCCTAACGCGTCGCCCGCGGCAAGTACGGTATCACCTGCGTTATAGTCTTCGCCGCGCGCGCGGATGTTCTTCTTCGCATCGCGCGCGTTGCGCACTTCCACGCTATCGGTACCAGCGTCGGTGTCTTCCACACGCACCACTGTATCCGCTGCTTCGGGCAGGGGCGCGCCGGTCATGATGCGAGTCGCTTCGCCGCGTGCGACCGGGCGCGTTGGAAATCCGCCTGCCGCCACCGTTTCGAGCACACGGAGCCTAACGGGGCTCGCCGCGGTCGCGCCCGTGATATCGGCCCCAAGGACCGCATAGCCGTCCATCGCCGAGTTGCGCCACGGGGGCATCGCGAGTGGCGCCACGGCGTCGCGGGCGAGCACGCGCCCCAACGCCTGCAAGATCGGTAGGCGTTCTTCCGGAAGGCGCGCGATATCCGCGAGGATGCGCGCGCTGGCTTCGGCAACGCTCTGCATCAGCGGCGGTCGAGCCGCAGCTCGGCGAGCCTAACGCCAATCGCGTCGGCGACACGATCGACCTCGCGCACCTCGACGAGCCAGTTGTTGCAGAGGATGCTGAACATCAGCAGGCGACCGTCGGCCGCCGTCACGTAGCCGGAAAGCGAGCGGACCATGTCGAGCGTGCCGGTCTTCGCGCGCAGATTAGTTGCCGCAGCGGTACCGCGCATGCGATTGCCGATCGTGCCGTCGACCCCCGCGATAGGCAGCGCGTCGCGGAACAGCTGGAAATTGGGCGAACGGCGCAGCGCATCGAGCACGCGGAGGATCGTCTCGGGTGACACGACGTTGTGGCGTGAAAGCCCGCTGCCGTCGCGCACGCGGAAGCCGTCGCGGGCCGCACCCCACGCAAGGAGCGCGTCGGTGACGATGCGCGCCCCTTCGGCGGGCGTGCCGCTGGTTCCCGCGTTGAGACCGATCGTCCGCAGGAGGAGCTCACCGATCTGGTTCTGGCTCGGCTTCTCGAATGAGGGAAGGATCAGGCCTAACGAGTCCGAGCGCCAAGAAAACAGCGGAATACCGACGGGTTCCCGCGCGCCGTTCGTCGTATTCGCGATCCAACCGGGCTCGCTGCTGTCCACGACGATACCGCGATCGACAATGGCTTCCCGCAGAGCGGCGAGATAGGCGTGGCGCTGGTCGCGGAATGCGATCCGCCGTTCGATGGAATCGCCGGCCACTATCGTGCCATCCACGATGAGCGTGCCTAACGCGGCACTATCGTTGTACACGCGAAGCCGGCGGCCCTGACGCGCCGTGGTATCTCCCCGCGCCACGGTTTTGGCGAGCATGCGCACCCGCGGATAGTCGCGCGCCGGAGCAACGCCGGCAGTGACGGCGCTGTCCGCTTCCGGTCCGGCGCGGATTCGGACACGCGCGAACCCCTCATTGAACATCAACTCATCGACGCCGGCCGAATATGGGAAGTCGAGGTCGTCCCAGGACCAGCCGAAGCCGTACGCTGGGGCAGGGAAAGCATCCCCAGCGCTCGCTAGGCGCCCCGCCACGCGCCGCACGCCGCGCACGTACAGCGACTCGGCCATCGCTCGCAATGGGAGCATCGCGTCGCGCTGCATCGCGTCGCTCACAGTCGGGTCGCCGCTGCCGCGAACGATGAGATCTCCTTGCAGCACGCTGTCGCTGATGGCGCCGCCCGCAGCAAAGTGGGTTGCATAACGATAGCTGGGACCAAGTACGTCGAGCGCCACAGCGCCGGTGAGGAGCTTCTGATTCGACGCTGGCATGAACAGCTTCCCAGCATTGCGCGAGTACAGTGTATCCCCACGCTCGGCGTCGACGACAAGGACGCCCCACTGCGCACTACGGAAGCGCGCATCGGCGAGGCTCGAATCGATGAACTGTGTGAGTTGCGCGCGTGAGGAACGCTGTGCCGCGCCGCGGCCCCCCGCGCTCGCACATGCGTAGGAGACCGACACCAAAAACAGCCACAGCGCGAGCCTCATGACGTCGCTCCCACGCGCCCCATGACGCGCCGTTCCACCAAGTCCGCCAGCCGCGGTACCACATCATCAGCCCCGATGTCGAACACTGGAACCTCGGCGCGCAGCGCCGGCTCATCAGTCACCACCGCGAGATAGTGTGCCGCGTTCGGCGCCTCAGCCGTGTAAAGCGGAGCATTGTGCACCGCGCGACGAAAGACTTCGATGCGCGGCAGATCGGACGCCTTGAATCCCTCGCAGAGGACCACGTCCGCCTGGCCGAGATAGCGATCGGCGATCTCGCGCGGAGCCAGCTCGTCGCTCCAGCGCTGCACGAGCGCGAACTTGTCCGGCGCGACCATCACAACGCGCTCCGCGTTCCCCTCGTGATAGTGGCGGTACGTGTCCGTCGTGTCCGGGTCGATGTTGAACGTGTGCGCGCCATGCTTGATCGTCATCACGCGGTGCCCGCGACGATGCAGCTCGGCAGCTAAACGCACGACCAGTGTTGTTTTGCCGCTATGTTTGCGCCCAACGACGGTCAGTATCGGTGGCGTCATATGAGTTGGCGAGCGCAAGCTCGTCAGGCGAATTCACATTCATGAACATGATGGCGGGATCGCCGAATTGCTGCACCTCGTCGAATGGAACACGCACGAGGCGCACATCATCGAAGAACGAGACCACGCGTCGGTCGCCCGTGTGGAGCCGGCGTTCGATCGCCGGGAGGCACGCCGCCGAATAGTAGGCGCACAGTGGCTCGACGCCGCGTTTGGATGCGCTTTCAGGGACCACGGCATCGGCCGACTCCCCGAGGGCGCGCAACCGCTTTAGTAACGCTACCTGGACGAACGGCATGTCCCACGCCACGACGAGGACCGACGTTCCGGCATGCGAGAGCGCGGCGTGAATGCCGCCGAGACTCCCGGCATCGGCGATGACGTCGGCATGGCGCCTAACGCCGCGCAGCCATTCGTCGGCGTCAGGCGTGTTGGCGATAAGCAGCAGCTCGTGCTCAACTTCGCGCAGCGCGGCGGCAACCCGGTCAATGATCCGGTCGCCGCCAACGCGCTCCAGGCCCTTGGGTTGTCCGCCGTAGCGGGTGGCGCGACCGCCGGCGAGGATGACGCCGGTGCAGCTCGTCACGAGCTCGGATAGTGAAGCTGCGGCTGGCCGCTGACGGCGCGCCCGATCAATAGCATTTTCGCAGCGCGCGCAATGTCTACTGCGATGGTGGACGGGACCGAAGGAGTCGCGACGACGGCAATGCGCGCTCGAGCCGCCTTATATGCGAGCTCGCCGGATATCCGTCCCGTCACCAGCAAGATCAGGTCGTGCGGATTGTGTTCCGCTTGAATGGCGGCACCCATGACTTTGTCGACGGCGTTGTGGCGGCCGATGTCCTCTGCGTGATAGAGCAGACTTTCGCCGTCAGTCAAGGCGGCGGCATGCACGCCACCCGTATCCTTGTACCGCGAACCGCGACCGAACAGGTCTTTGAATAGCGCGCGCAGCTTGGGCGTATCGAGCTCGGGAATCTGTGCTTTTCGACGCGGAACGTCGCCTAACGAGCCGAGTATGGCGGTCACGGAGCCGCACCCCGATGCAAGGATGCGGCGCCGCTCCATCCCCTCGACGGTGTCGTAGCGTTCCGGCGTCACGTCGACCCAAAACCCAAGCTCCTTTGTGCAGGGGCGCATGCGGATGATGTCGCGCACGCTTTCGATGTACCCCTCGCCGAAGAGCCAGCCAATTACCAGATCGTTGAGTTGATCCGGCGTACACATCCACGTCACGATCGGAGCGCCGTTCAGCTCGAGCCAAACCGGCGTCTCCTCGACGGCGTCGAGCGAGATCAAAGGGGTCAGAGTCGATTGAACCAGGGTGGGCGCCCGGGCCGGGGCATGCACATGTTCAATCGACTCTGACCCCATTGATCCTTCAATCGAGTCAGACCCCAATGATCTAGCCTCGGTAGGTATCGCAGAGCGTTTCGTCCACGGCCACACGCACC
>JBQTIF010000124.1:0-17885 GCA_052388395.1 Gemmatimonadaceae bacterium
CATCTTCATATGGGACGTCTCCGGGAACACGCCACAGCTTCGAGATTCGGTCATCATCGCTGACGCTGGCACGTTAGGCGATGTGCAGGCGACCGTTGATGGTCGCTATTTGGTCGTCGCTACCGAGTTTTCGCCCGGGTCGATCGTCATCTACGATCTGACAGATCCGCTGAAGCCGCGGCAGGTGTCGCGCTTTCTTTCGCCGAACATCACGCGCGGGGTGCATACAGCCGAAGTGGCGCGCGTTAATAATCGCGATTACGCGTTTCTCGCGGTCAACAGTGGATCCAATCATCCTTCGCGCCTGGTCATCGTCGACCTCGGCGATCCAGTGAATCCCCGCGAAGTGCTCGTGCGCGACATTGGCCGTCCCTTCATCCATGATGTCTTCGTCCGGGATGGACTGCTCTTCACCGGTGAGTGGCACGATGGTGTCTCGATTTGGGACATCGGCGGTGGCGGTCGTGGCGGCACACCAGCGGCGCCGACTCTGTTAGGCAATGTCCGCACAGTAAACGGCTCCGTCCACAACATCTTCTGGTTCCACGATCCGACCAACGCGAGCAGGCGCTACGCATTCATTGGAGAAGAAGGACCGGCGAGCATTGGCAATTCAGCAACGGGTGATTTGCACGTCGTGGATGTGAGTGATCTCACACGTCCGGTCGCAGTCGCCGCCTACACAGTTCCTGGAGCCGGCGCGCACAATTTCACAATGGACGAGCCTAACGGGTTCCTGTACGCCGCTTTCTACAACGGCGGAGTGCATGTACTCGATGTGCGCGGTGATCTCGGCACGTGCTCGGCCGATCAAAAATTCGCTGATGGCCGCTGCGACCTGGCCAAAATGGGTCGCGTCAAGGGTATCGGTCTGCAGGATCGCGGCAAACCGGTGTTTGTTTGGGGTGTCCACTTCGTCGGATCGCATGTGTACGCCTCCGACATGCTCAACGGGCTCTGGAAGTTGAGGGGCGTAACCAGATAGGTTGGCGGAGGCATGTCCTCCCTCAAAGCACGCTGAATGCCGCGCTCCATTCGTGCGGCGACGCACATCGCAAGCTTTGCGGTTGTCGCCGCGTGCCAAACGCGCACCATTGGTGCCCAGGAGAGCGGGCCCGCGACGCAGGTGTTCAGTCGTTTCGCGGAGCGCGTGAGCAAAGTCCAAGTCGTCGAGACCGGTTCCGCTGCGCGGGCGACGATAGGCTCGGCGTTCTTCGTCACCGACCAGGGGCATTTGGTAACGAACTACCACGTCGTCTCGCAGCTCATCCTTGCTCCTGAGCGCTATCGCGCCGAATTGGTCGATGGCGCGACGACGCGGCCAGTCGCCATTCTCGCGATGGATGTTGTACACGACCTCGTCGTGCTCGGGTCAGCCGCACGGCCGCGTTCGCACTTCACGATCGGCCCTACCGCGGTGAGCCAGGGCGATCGTCTGTACGCGTTAGGCCACCCGGAGGATCTCGGCCTCAGCATCGTGGAAGGGACGTACAATGGCTTGCTGCCGCACACGTTGCATCCGCGCATTCACTTCACTGGTTCGTTGAATCACGGGATGAGCGGCGGCCCCACAATTACCGAGACTGGTCAGGTGATCGGGGTGAACGTCGCTACCGCGGGGAATCAGTTGAGTTTCCTGATCCCCGTGCAGCGCGCGGCGCAGCTGCTCGATAAGGCGCTCGCGGTAGGAAACAGCCAGCCTCCGACGCTTGATGAGATCGGACGCCAGCTCCGCGCGTATCAGGATGAGTACCTCAAAGACATGTTCGTTCAGGCCACGAAGACTGTCGCGCTGGGACCGTATCGTCTGGTTACGGAGCCTGCTCCGTTTTTCCGCTGCTGGGCTGACGCGACGCGCAACGCAGACCTGCCTTACGAGAAGGTCGAGCACCGCTGCGCGACAGACGACTTTCTCTTCATCGCCGGTGAGCAAAGCTCCGGCATGGTGAGCGTCGAACACGAGTTGATCTCTACTCGTACGCTCAACGCGCCGCGCTTTTTCTCACTGTACACGAGCGTTTTCGGCAGCGACAACACTCCCTATGGCGACGAGGAGCATGTTACGAGCTGGCGCTGCGGAACGCGCAACGTGCGCAATACAAGTGCAGCGATGCGCGGAGTGCTTTGCTTGCGCAGGTATCGCAAGCTCGGTGAGCTGTACGATGGTGTGCTCAAAGTGGCGGTGCTTGGCCGGCGCAATACGGGACTTGTTTCGACGCTCACGCTGTCCGGCGTCACGTTCGACAACATCGACAAGCTCTCGCGCCGCTACCTGGAGCACATTTCGTGGAAGTGATCCTCGAGATTCTCCACCCGAACGGCACACGAACTCTGCATCGCGTCGGGGCGGGCCCACTCACGTTAGGGCGCGGTTTCTCTAACGATGTGATTCTGGACGATCCGTATGTCGACGCGCGCCATGCGCGAGTTGCTTTGCGCTCCGAGGACGGCGGGCTGCTGCTGGAAGACCTTGGAAGCGTGAACGGCTTTGTGGCCAACGCGATCCGGCGGCACGGTTCGATTACCCTGCACCCGGGTGATACAGTGCGCGTCGGCCGGACGACGCTGCGCATTCACGACCCGCACGAGCCGGTGATTCCGGCCTTGCCGGACAAGATCGTTGGTACACCGCCCGATACTGTTGCTCACCCTCACGTTAGGCGCGACTCGACGCAACGGCCGCGCTGGATCGCGACGAACCCGAGAAGTCTGTTTATCGTTGCGGCGGCGACAGCAGCCGTAGCACTCAACGTCTGGTTAGGCACCGCCGACAGGTCCAGTGCAAGCGATGTATTCAGCATCACCCTCGGGCTCCTGCTGATTGCCGGCGGATGGGCCGCGGTTTGGGCGGCGGTCGGACGCGTCCTCATCCACCGCTTCGAGTATGCGGGCCACTTTGCGATCGTGTCGGCTGTATTCCTCGCCGCACTCGCCGCCATCGTGCTGCAGGAATGGCTGAATTTCCTCTTTCCTGATTCGAGCGCCGTCACGGCGGTCGCCGCATTCGTAAACGTGGCGCTGCTGGCCGCTTTGATCGCGATGCATTTGTTGCTGTCGTCAGCTTTACCGCAGCGGCGTCGTTGGCAGGTGGGTCTGATCACAGCCGTCGCCGTGCTCGCCGTCGGCGGCGTGTTTGCAATGGCTGATGAGGAGCCGTTTTCAGACGTTCCTGCCTTCTCCAGCGTGATCAAGCCGCTGGCTCCCAAGTGGGTGCCCACCAGCACCGTGGATGAATTCGCGGACGTGCAGCGCACGCTGAAGCAGGAAGTCGACGCAATGGCAGCCAAGAAATAAGACAGCGCCGCGGACGTTGTCTGCCGACAACCTTCCGTCGCACGTCGCCCGCTGGCACCTTCTCCGCACCATGCGCAAGCTGTTGGGCCTGCTTGGTGTCCTCCTCGCGATTCACATCGCGCTTTTGTTTGTTCGACCATCCGGCGCTGAGCAGCCGCTTTCCGGCGACGCGCTCAATATCGGCATCGTCTTCGACGTCGGCGGCCGCGGCGACAAATCGTTCAACGACGGCGCCTTCAACGGCGCTGAGCGCGCGGCGCGCGAGTTAGGCGCACACATCCTCTATATAGAACCGGGTGAAGGCTCCGACCGGGAAGCGGGGCTGCGCCTGCTTGCGGCTGAGGAGCTCGATCTCGTCGTCGGTGTGGGTTTCATCTTTACCGACGATCTCACGCATCTCGCGCAAGAGTACCCTAACGTGAAGTTCGCCGGCGTCGATTACGCTCTGCAAACCGACGCACAAGGGAACGTTATCCCGCCGCCGTCTAACCTCGCCGCGCTCAAGTTCCGAGAGGAACAGGGGTCCTTTCTCGTCGGTGCTCTCGCCGCACTGAAGAGCAAGTCGAAAAAGTTAGGCTTCGTCGGCGGAATGGACTTTCCGCTGATTCACAAATTCGAGGCGGGGTACAAAGCCGGCGTTAGGGCCGTCTGTCCCGACTGTACGGTGATCGTCGGGTACGCCGGTGTCACGCCGGAAGCGTTTCGCAATCCAGGACGCGGTCAGGAGCTGGCGCTGAGTCAGTATCAGCAGGGTGTGGAAATCATCTTCCACGCGTCAGGATCGACCGGCCTCGGCGTCTTCGAGGCTGCGCGCAGACAGAACAAGCTCGCTATAGGCGTCGACGCGGATCAGTACAGTGAGGCGCCTGGTTACATCCTCACGTCGATGGTCAAAGGAGTGGACGCCGCTGTATACGAAACCGTTAGGCGCGTCCACAGCGGCACATTCCAAGGCGGCGTCTTTCAGTTCGGCCTCGCCGAGAACGGGGTGGGTTACATCTATGACGAGAATAATCGCGCGCTGATTCCGGATTCAGTGCGTACCCGCGTCGAGACACTGAAGCAGGAGATTATCGCCGGCCGCATCCAGGTGCCGAGCACGCGCGAATGACGGCAGCGCCGCCTGATAGCAAGCGCGCCATCCGCGCCGAGAATATCCGTAAGACCTTTGGACCCGTCGTCGCCAACGCCCGCGCGTCGCTCGACGTCGCGTTAGGCGAGATTCACGCCGTAGTCGGTGAGAACGGCGCTGGCAAGTCGACGCTCATGCGCATGCTCGCCGGAATCTTTCCGCCTGACGAGGGAACGGTGGAAGTGAAGGGCCGCGATGTGACAGGTTGGTCTACCCGCGACGCGATCGCCGCCGGCGTCGGCATGGTGCACCAGCACTTTATGCTCGTTCCAACGCTCAACGTCGCCGAGAACCTGATCCTCGGGCAGGAGCTTCGTCGCGGCGTCAGATTGGACCATCGCGCGGCAGAGGCAGCCGTTGAAGCGTTAGGCGAGCGCACGGGGCTTGTCGTGGAGCCGACGCGGCTCGTAGCCGACCTAACGGTCGGTGAAGCGCAGCGCGTCGAGATTCTGAAGGTGCTGTATCGCGGCGCAACGATCCTGATCCTCGACGAGCCGACAGCCGTGCTGTCGCCTCCGGAGGTGCAGGACTTCTGGCGCGTCTTACGGAAGCTCAAGAGCGACGGCGGGACCGTGGTGCTCATCACGCACAAGTTGGACGAGGTGATGGAGATCTCGGACACAGTCACCGTTATGCGTGCCGCTGAGACAGTTGGACGCATTGCGACGCGCGACGCGAGTCCGGCGACTCTCGCTCGGATGATGGTAGGACGCGATGTCGTGTTGGCTGCAGATCGCGTTGCCCTCGGAACTCCCAGCGCGGAGTACATCGCGCTGGCGTCGGCGCAGAAGCCTCCAGTCTCCCAAGGCCTGATGGTACGCGATCTCGTGGTCCCATCTGCGCGCAAAACACGCGAAGTCGACGCTGTCTCGTTTGAGGTGCTTGGCGGCGAGATCCTCGGAATAGCGGGAGTCGAAGGGAATGGTCAGACCGAGCTGATCGAGGCCATCGCTGGCCTCCGCGGGCCTACAAGCGGCGAGATCACGTTAGGCGGTATTCGGCTAAACCCTCTCTCGGTGCGCGAGCGCGCCGATGGCGGTCTCTCGCACATACCCGAGGATCGTCACCAGCGCGGATTGATCCTCGAGTACAGCATCGCCGACAATCTCATCCTTGGCCAGCAGCATCTGTTCTCCAAACGCGGACGGCTCGATCAGCGAGGTATCGCGGTCAATGCGTCCGATAGGATCAAGGACTACGATATACGACCGCCTAACGCTCTGCTGCCGGCGCGTGCACTCTCCGGGGGGAACCAGCAAAAGATCGTCATCGCGCGTGAGATGACGCGCCCATTCTCAGTGCTGTTGGCCGCGCAGCCGACGCGCGGTGTCGACGTTGGCGCCATCGAGTTCATCCACGGCGAGCTCATGGCCGCCCGCGAGCAAGGGAAGGCAGTTCTGCTCGTAGCTGCCGACCTCGTGGAAGTGTTGGCGCTCTCGGATCGAGTGGCCGTCATGTATGGCGGACGTATCGTCGTCATAATGCCTCGAGGCACGGCCACGGCGGCGGCGTTAGGCCCCTACATGACCGGGGCCAGCAAGGGAGCGGCATGAAGGAGAAGCTCCTCCCCACGCTCATCGCGCTCGCCATCGCAGCGCTCATCGGCGACATCCTGATTCTCAGCTTCGGTCAGTCTCCTGGTGCCGTGTACCGGCTGTTGCTCGACGGCACTTGGGGGAATGCCTATGGCTTTGGTCAGGTGCTGTACAAAGCGACGACGCTCGTCTTCACTGGCCTGGCCGTCACGTTAGGCTTGCGCGCGGGCCTCTTCAATATCGGCGCCGAAGGGCAGCTTGCGTTCGGCGGCTTCGCTGCCGCGATGATCGGAATGTGGTTACCCGTCGGGACACCGGCGCTGTTGGCGGTCCCTGTATGCATAGCCGCGGCAGCGTTAGGCGGTGCCGTGGTCGGCGCTGTACCCGGCGCGCTCAAGGCGCGCTTCGGCGCGAGCGAAGTCATCGTCACGATCATGCTCAACTTCATCGTGCTCGCGTTCCTCAACTGGATTGTGGCGACCAAACTGCACGTCGGCGAGTTGCTGCATACGCCGGAGATTCACGCCGGCGCGGTGCCGCGCGTCGCCAGTTTCGTTCCCGCATTTCACGGCTCGGCGGCAAACGCAATCATCCTGCTCGCCATCGCTACGGCGCTGTTCGTCACCTGGTATCTCTTTCGCACGCGCGCCGGATACGAGCTGCGAGCGGTCGGGCTGCAACCCGCGGCCGCGGAATACGGGGGTGTGAAAGTCGGCCGCGTCTGGTTTCGCGCGTTGCTGCTCGCGGGCGCGCTGGCTGGACTTGGCGGCACCAATTATGTCCTTGGCTACAAGCAGTATTACGAGGAAGGATTTGCGGCTGGCGCGGGATACCTCGGTATCGCGGTCGCGCTCGTCGGCCGGAATCACCCGTTAGGCGTTCTCCTCGCGGCGCTGCTCTTCGCGACGCTCTCGCAAGGCGGTCTCGCCGTCAACGCGGTTGTGCCCAAGCAGATGGTCGAGGTGCTCACCGCTGTCGTGATCATCGCCGTCGCCGCGGCTGTCCCCGAAGTGCAGCGGCTCCTACGCGTCTCGCGAAAAGCGGCATGATCTTCCTCGCCTTCCTCGCCCAGACGCTGCGTATCGCGACGCCGTACCTTCTCGCCGCGTCAGGCGGCGTGATGTCCGAGCGGTCGGGTATTATCGCGCTCGCGCTCGAAGGGTGGATGCTCGTCGGTGCGTTCTGCGCCGCGCTCGGTGCCTACTATTCCGGTTCTCCCTGGGTTGGGCTGCTTGCAGGCGTTGCGGGTGGAGTGCTCGCGGCCGCGCTGCACGCTTGGACGACGATTCGGTATCGCGCCGATCAGGTCGTGATTGGCATCGCCATCAACCTGCTCGCGGTCGGCGTCACGCGCTTTTTCTTGCGGCTCGCCTTCGACAGCTCATCGAACTCACCGCGCGTGCCAGGGTTCGATTGGTTTGCGGGAACCGGCGCGACGGGCGGCGGTTCATCAAGTGGGCTCTACGCGTCGCTGCTCAATCCACTTGTTTTGTGCGCTGTGGTGGCGCTCTTTGCGGTCGCGTGGCTGCTCGATCACACGCCGTTTGGTCTCCGCGTACGCGCGGTCGGCGAAAAGCCGGAAGCAGCGACGTCCGTAGGCGTTAGGGTCACGCATGTCCGTTGGGGGGGTGTACTGCTTGGTGGTGCGCTGACCTCATTGGGAGGAGTGTTCTTGGCATTAGATCAACATCAGTTCACCGATGGCATGACAGCCGGGCGCGGTTTTATCGCGCTCGCAGCGGTGATCTTTGGCAACTGGCGACCGCGCCGAGTGGCGATTGCGTGTTTGTTCTTCGCGGCAGCGGAGGCGTTGCAGATCCGGCTGCAAGGCTTACAAGCATTACCTTCGCAGTTTGTGGAGATGATCCCATACGTCCTCACGATCGTGGCTCTGGCGGGGCTCGTCGGGCGCGCTACGCCGCCATCTGCGTTAGGCAAGGTCGCTGAGTGATGCTCCAAGTCGACATCGGCGCGGTCATGGAAGCGCCTGCGGTACGAGTTGGTATCGGGTTGATCGCGATCGGTCTCATCGTCGTCATGGGCCGGGAAGTACGGAAGATCCCCGCGCGGCTCTTCGCGCTCATGGGAACTGCCTTTCTGGACATGGTCGGCGTGCTCATGGTGATCCCGCTGCTTCCGTTCTATGTGCAGCGGTTAGGCGGCGACGGCATGTACATGGTCGTCTTCGGTCGCTCGATCAACATGGGGATCGGCGTGATCACCGCGATCATGGTGAGCGCGTTCACAGTCGCGCAGCTCGTCAGCTCGCCGATCTGGGGGCGTTTTTCAGACAAATTCGGGCGCAAGCCGGCGCTGCTGGTCGCGTTAGGTGCATCGGCGGTCGCTTATCTTGTGTTTGGTTTTGCCAATTCGCTCTGGGTGCTCTTGTTGTCGCGCATTGTGCAAGGTGCGGGAGGTGGGACGGTCGGGGTGATTCAGGCGTACGTAGCGGATTCGGTGGAGCCGTCGCAGCGCGCTCGCAGTCTTGGCTGGTTGTCAGCGGCGACAAACCTCGGTGTTGCCCTGGGACCAGTCGTTGGGGCCTTCGCTGTCACATTAGGCGACGCCGGCGTATCGCGGGGGATGCCGTCCACGATCGGGCACGCGATGCCCGGAATTCTCGCGGCGCTTATGTGTCTCGCGTCCATGGTGTTCGCATGGAGGTTTCTCCCCGAGTCGCGCGAGGAGCATCATGCGCACGCCGAGCGCAAAACGTCGCGTGAGGTAATTCGCCGCGTCGTGTCGCATTCGGGCGAGCCGGCGTCGCGGCTCATCTGGATCTACGCCATCACGATGGGCGCGTTTAATGGTGTCACGGCGGTCCTGGCCCTTTTTCTCGCGTATCGCTTTCAGGTGACCGAAAGCACGATCGGCTACTTCTTCATGTACGTAGGCGCCATCTCGGTGCTCACACGCGTACTGTTGTTAGGCAAAGCTGTGGACAAGTTCGGCGAGGCCCGTTTGTCGCGCTTCGGGATGGTGTTACTGGCGATTGGGCTGGGCGGGATGCCGCTGGCGAAAGGCCTGCTCGGGCTCGCGTTTTTTGTGGCGCTCATTCCATTAGGGACAGCGTTCACGTTCCCCTGTGTGACAGGTCTCTTGTCGCGCGTGATCGGGAGTCACGAGCGCGGGTTGTATATGGGGGTGCAGCAGACATTTGGCGGACTCGCCCGCGTTGTTGCGCCGCTGTGGGCAGGATTTGCGTTCGATCGGCTCGGGATTGGCGTCCCGTTCTATACGTCAGCTGTCGTAGTACTTGCCACGATCTCGTTAGGGATGGGACTCGACCAGTACGCGCGAAGAGAGTAGTCGGAACACAAAGCAAGACGGAGGGATGTGATCCGGCTGTGTCCGCAAATGGGGCGCCGCGCGATCGCCCGCCAGTCATCGGCATCAAGTGCAAACGCCGCTCGTAGCTTGCTCCTGGCAGCGGTACGATGGTAACTTGATATATCATCATATAGAGATGGGTACCATGGCCTCGATCCTTACCGCCAGTGCGCAGGATGTAGAGTCAGTCAAAGAGATCAAAGCACTGCAAAGCGTGATCACGGCGCTCCGAGATGTTTCTGCCGACGGTCAGCGTCGAATTCTCGACTCCGCGGCTACTTTCTTAAGCATTGCCCCCCTCGGGGCAACGCGAGAGTACGGCCGCACGGTTCTTAGTGCCCCGGCAATGCGACCTGCTCAGTCACCATTCTCGGATGACTCGATGATGTCGCCGAAGGACTTTCTGCTAGAGAAGCAGCCTCGAAGTGACGTCGAAAGGGTCGCATGCCTTGCCTATTATCTCACACACTATCGCGACACTCCACACTTCAAGACGCTAGACCTTAGCAAACTGAATACCGAGGCTGCACAACCGAAATTCTCTAATGCTGCGAACGCGACCAACAATGCAGTCAAGCGTGGTTACCTCGTGCCCTCCGTCAGGGGACAGCGTCAGCTCAGCGCTTCGGGTGAGCGCTTCGTACGGGCGTTACCGGACCGTGACGCGGCACGGCAAGCGCTGGAGACCGTTCGGACCCGCCGTCGTTCAAAGCGATCTCGCTCGGCCAACACGGGCTCAGCTGATTGATGGTGGCCACGTTGACCACGCCTAACGAACGTTCGAAAGCTCGTCGTATTACGGTCTTCAACCACAAGGGCGGGGTTGGGAAGACAACGCTCACAATGAATGTTGCGGCGAGCCTAGCAGAGCTTGGACGTCGTGTCTTACTCGTTGACTCGGATCCTCAGTGCAACCTCACTTCCTACCTCGTCGCTGATGAAGTGGTGGACGACCTGCTGGACAACTCCGACGGAGCGTCTGGGAGAACTGTTTGGTCTGCTGTGAAACCAATCTCAGAGGCGGCCGGCACGTTTAAGCGGGTGGCGCCGATTGAGCCCGGCATCACAGGGCTCTTCCTCATTCCTGGCGACATCCGACTATCAGAATTCGAAACAGACCTCGGCGAATTCTGGGCTCAGTGCCTCCAGCGAAAGATGAGAGGCTTTCGTGGTACCACCGCTCTGAGTGAGCTCGTGAATCATATCAGCTGGGAACTGAACATTGATTACGTGTTCTATGACTCGGGTCCGAACATCGGGCCGTTGAATAGAGTCATCTTGTTGGACTGCGACCATTTCGTTGTGCCTGTGGCATGTGATCAATTCTCCCTGCGAGCTTTGAAAACGTTAGGTCGCACGCTAGTCGCCTGGATATCAGATTGGTCGACGATTGCGGCGCTAGCACCTGAAGCCAGTTATCTGCTACCGGGACAGCCATCGTTCATCGGATATGTTCCGGAGGGGTTCAAAGTGTATGGCGGCGCCATCGCTAGCGAACACTCGCACTATGTATCTCGCATCGAACGAGAGATACAAAGTCAGGTAGTCGCTGTGTTGCGCAAGCTTGATAGCAAGCTCGCGCCAGGACGAATGCAGCAATTCAAGCTCGGCGAAATCAAGAATTTCGGTAGTCTCGTTCCAGCGTCACAGCGACAGGGCCGACCGATTTATGCCGTAGAAACTGGTTCTCAGCAGCAGCGAGACGAGGCTCACCGCGCGCTTCAATCGCTCGCCCGAAAAATTGACGAGCGGGTTTCGTCAGCCCGATCATAATGAGTCCGAAAGCGACGATCAGCGCCGCTGATCGGCGCACCGTTGAAGGGCTTCTGGAGGTCTATAATGGGGAGCGAGAAAAGGTACGCCTATTTCAGCAACAGTTGTTGAGCGCTCTCACCGACGCGTCGAATTTGTCCAAACACATTCATTCGATTAAGGCACGAATGAAGGACCCTGACCATTTACGGGCTAAACTGTTTCGTAAGATCGCGGAGCACCGTGCGGATGCAACACAATTCGACATAACTCGCCAAACTCTTCTTACGCGGATAACCGATCTTGCCGGCATACGAATCCTCCATCTGTATACGCGTCAGATTCGCGATATTGACGCCGCGATCCGCGGGATCTTGGAAGAGCAACAGTATGCCCTTCGCGAAGGACCCTTTGCCCGGACTTGGGACGATGAGTCAAGGGCATTCTTTCAGCAGTGCGGAATCGAAACGCAGTCGAGTCCTTCACTCTATACAAGCGTCCACTACGTCGTTGGTTCCGCTTCTCGCACTGTCGTCACGTGCGAGATCCAGGTTAGGACCCTTATGGAGGAGGTATGGGGCGAAGTAAACCACGCGATCAATTATCCAAACCCAACAGAGCTTTTATCGTGTCGCGAGCAAATAGCCGTTCTCGCGCGAGTAACGTCCAGTGCCACTCGACTTGTTGACTCGATCTTTTCTACTGTAGCAGAACATCGTACCTCACGCCGGCGCGGCCGAAAACAGAGACGTCGGCGCGACAACCCTCGATGATAGTGCGCCTCCTTGTCATAGCGCCTTTGGTGATGCTTGCATCGGCATCCCTCGTTAGGGCGCAATCCAGCGCTCCTGGTCGCACGTGGCCAACCGCCGAGCCTCGCGCCGTCGGTCTCAATGTCGCAGTCCTCGACAGCATTGATGCCGAGATCACCGCAGGCCGCTACGGGTACGTCGACCGCATGCTCGTCATCCGCAATGGTCGCGTGGCGTACGACAAGAGTTACAAACACGACTACGCCAAGATCTACGAAGACTCCGCCAAGTCGAGCAGCCCGCTCAACCAGCACCACCTAACGGGTCCGTACAACTACTATCATCCCTGGTGGCACCCGTACTACCGCCGCAGCGATCTGCACACGCTGCAGTCTGTCACCAAAACCATCACCTCAGTCGTGATCGGCACCGCGGTCACGCGCGGTGAATTCCCGAACCTCGACACGCGCGTCCTCTCCTTCTTCGACACAACCAAAGTCAAGAACATCGACGACCGCAAACGTCGCATGACACTGCGCCACCTCCTCACGATGACCGGCGGCTTCGACTGGAACGAGAACGTTCCTTACGTCGATCCCAATAACGCCGCCGTCAACATGGAGGCGAGCTACGACTGGGTGCAGTTCACGATCGACCGCCCCATGGCGCGCGAGCCCGGCGCACAGTTCAACTACAGCAGCGGCGAATCGCAACTGCTCTCGCACATCTTCTGGAAGGCCACCGGCATCGACATCGAGGAGTATGCCGCGCGGCACCTGTTCGGCCCGTTAGGCATCGAGCGCTGGTTCTGGAAGCGCACGCCGATGGGCATCATCGACACCGAAGGGGGCCTGTACCTCGCGGCTCCCGACCTCGCGCGGATCTGGTACCTCTTCCTCAAGAATGGGAACTGGAATGGCAAGCAAGTCGTCTCGGCGGACTGGGTGAAGCAGTCCGTTGCCCCGGCCGTGCGTGTCGCAAGTGCGCCTAACGCGCCGAGTTACGGCCTCAAGTGGTGGCTGTACCCGAATCCGCTCGATTCCACGCGCTTTGTCTGGTCCGGCTCCGGCTTTGGCGGCCAGGTACCGATGGCTATCCCGGAGCTCGATCTGGTGATCGTCTTCAACGGTTGGAATATCCTCCCCGGACGGCCCGGCCTTCCGCGCGGACGTGTCACCGACCGGATTGTGCGGGCGGTAACGGCGCGCTAACGGCGCCAGCCACGCCCGTTACGCTCACCACAACGGTCCAAAAACGCGGCGCGGTGTTACGCTGGGTATCACCTGCTTCACATTGCGTATCGACGCCACGGCCTGGGGCGCTGCACTTTTGGCGACCATTCTCCCAACACCATGGCCGCAAAACGACCGACACGCAGCTCCGCCGCCACAGCGCGCGTCATCCTCCGGACGCGGTCCGCCGAGTTCACGATACCTTGGCCGAGAACAACCGGCGCCCGTTTGGCGGAGCTGCAACGCACAGCCATTGAATGGTCCAATATCTTGCGCAGCCGGCGCCGATGGGCGCCTAACGACAAAACCAAAGACGATCAGGTAACGCGCGCGGGCCAATACCTCACGAGAACACTCGGTTTGAGCGAGCGCGATCGGCACGTCCTCGCCGAGTCGCCTTGGATCGAGGTTGTCCTCCCGTTCACGCAGGAGGAGCACGCCTGGGAAACGCGAATTCTCCCGTGGGAGTACATCCTCAGCGCTGGCACGCGCGAGATCCGCACAGCACCGATGGTCGTGCGCCGCACTCTCGATGGCGTGGCGCAGACTCGCGAAGTACCAACCAAACCGAAGGTACTGTACGTGGAGAGCGCGCCGGGAGTAATCGCCGATTCATTCGACTTTAAGGAGGAGCGACGCCTCGTAAAGATCAGCACGAATCCGAAGGAGTTCGTCAAGCTCAAGTCGCCGACGCGTGCTGAGCTGACTGCTGCGCTAAAGGCGGGTCCGCACATCGTGCACCTCGCTGGTGCCGACAACCATCAAGGACTCGCATTAGTCCGCGACCCGTCAGTGGACCAGGCGCGCGACGGCTATATCCTCGCTGGTTCGAACTCGACGTTGGATCCCGTCGATGCCTTCGACCTCGCGAGGCTCTTCACGGCGCATCCCCCCGCGCTCGTCTTCTGCAACTTCTGGAATTCCGCTGCACGAACGGCCGCGATGCTCGTCGCCATCGGAAAGGTCGGCACTGCAATCGGTTTCCAGGACGCGTTCACTGACGGCCACTCAGAAATCTTTCTCGCCAGCTTCTATGAAGCGCTGAGCGGCGGCGTTCCGATCAACGAAGCGTTTGAGCTTGCGTGGGAATCACTGCGCGGTAAGCCAAGACTTCATGGCACCGGCATCGCACTCTGGCGCGGCAAGGCCGCGAGCGCGGCAACGCGCACGCGAGCGACCGCACGGCGCAAGATGGCGGCTCAAGCAGAGAGAGAAGAAGAACCGAGCGTGTTGTCACCGGACGCGATCGCGTCCGAGCAGTTGCGCGATGTGTTCTCGATCACCGTCACTCCATTCGAAGAGATCAACTATTCTCTGCTGCACAACAAGCGCGATCTCTTCTCGAAGTTCTCGATCCGTAACCTCAGACGCGAGCGTATCGACGGCGTTTCAGTCCGCGTCGAGCTCAACGTCGGCGACGACGCGCCGTACCCGTTTCGTCAATCCTTCTCCGTCACGAGGGCGCAGCCGCTCGATCTCGCGCCCGTTGTCTGTGTCGCGCTCACTTCCTCCGCCCACAGGACCGTGGACGAAGTCACGAAGACGAGTCTCTTCGTCGAGGTTCGCTGGGGGAAACACGAGCTGTTCAGTCAAACATTCGCCACGATACTCGCGCCGATAGATCAATGGACTGACACCGATCGCGATCGCCTCTTTCTCCCTTCGTTTGTGTTCCCGCGCGACGCTGCAGTGAACAAGGTGCTCGAAGCGGCGCAACTGTACGTGCCGGCGCTGCGAGACGATCCAACCGCGGGCTTTGATGGCTATCAAGCCTTGATCGCTTCCTTGGAAGATGAGCCTGAAGTCGATGTCGACAACCAAGTGCAAGCGATCTGGTATGCGATTACGCACCGCGTTCCTGTTGTGTACAACAATCCACCGGCCTCGTATCCGCCGAGTGGCGAATCGCAGCGCGTTCGAACGCCAACAGAAGTTGTCGCTACCGGGCGGGGTACCTGTATCGACCTCGCGCTTCTGATGGCGTCATGCCTCGAAGCGGTGGAGATCTATCCGGTCCTCTTCCTATTCACGGAGCACGCCTTTCCCGGATACTGGCGAACCGATTCGGCGTACGAAGCATTCCACAAGCGCATCACAGAGCTGGCGACGACTGAAAGTCGCGCGTGGTCAGTCAAGGAAGCGCCGGGCCAAGACCATGACAGCAACCTTGCCGCGTCGCGCGAGGGCCAGACCGGCTGGTATCTCGAGAACAAGTACCTGGCTGAGATCAGAAAAGAGGTGAAGGCGAATCGACTCGTCCCGCTGGAGACAGTTGGCCTAACGAAGCGAAGCAGCTGGCAGAATGCCATTAAGGAAGCGACGCCTTGGTTCGACGAGACGGCCAGCTTCGATTCGATGATCGATATCCACAAAGCGCGCGACCTTCATATCACACCGCTGCCGATCAGCTCTCGCGTGCGGCTATGACAATGCGATAAGGAGTACGACACATGCCGACAATACGCCGAGCATCCGGGATCACCGTTGAAACGAGTGGCGACGTCACCGTCACCGCCGCTAAGCCGAAACGTGCGCCCGAGGGGCCCGTGTTGTCGGCTCCGCGTTCAGGGCGCAGACGCGGCGGGGCCGCGCGCAAGGCGGCAGCAGCGCCGGGCACGCACCTGATGCCTAACGAATCAGAGATCATTGCGAAAGCAATGGCCGACCAGGAGCTCAAGCTCGTCGACTCCATCCCGCTCGCCGCGCCCACGACGCCGCGCGCTGCGCCGCGACCCGGCGAGAAACGCAGAAGAAGAGCAGCCGCCGGCGCCGCCGAGGCGACCCTCGTTGGAGTAGCCGACATCGGCGTACCGCTCAGTCCCAACGAGCGCGCCGTAATTCTGCTGGAGCAGGATGGCGTGTACACCTGGCACGTCGCCGCCGAGGAAGTGACGGCTGCCGCGCCCTCGAGAAGTACAAAGCGAAAAGGGGCACGGCGAGCTGCCGCGAAAACGTCGCGTCGTGTCGCGCACTTCCGGATCGACCTCGCTGCGACACTGCAGCCGGCGCCGCGGCCCGGACGCCGGCGTCTGGGAATCTTTCGTAAGGTGTTAGGCAAGGCGGTCGCGTACGTCTTCAGGATTATTGCCAAGCCGATACTCACGGGGATCACGAAGTTCCTCGAGCGCGACGTGGCTGAGGGACTTGTGCACGTATCAAGCGGCGATCCCAGCACGTGGACGCGCGATAGCGACCAGGCCGTTTCCATTCCGAAAGACCGCGCCGCACGCGTCCTACTGCTTGTGCACGGCACGTTCAGCTCGACGCTCGGCAGCTTCGGCGGGTTGGCCGCGACGGGTCCTGGAAAACAGTTTCTCGATGCAGCACTGCGTCACTATGACCTCATCATCGGTTGGGATCATAAGACGTTAAGCGTTACTCCCACTGACAACGCCCGAGACCTTATCCGCTGGCTACAGGCCCAAAAGTGGCCGAAGCCGCCTAACGTTGATTGCGTCGCGTTCTCGCGCGGCGGGCTCGTCTTCCGTAGCCTGGTCGAGGAGCTGCTTCCGAGCTCCGGCATGAAGCTGACTGTCGGTCGCGCAGTTTTCGTGGGCTGCACGAATGGCGGGACGGAGCTCGCGCGCCCAGCGAACTGGCGCCGCTTTGCCGACGTATACATCAACGTGGCTGCGGCAGGCGTGCGCGCACTTGCGATCGTGCCCGGCTTTGGTGCAGCCCCGGCGATCCTGTCCGAAGCAATTCGCGGCGTTGGATCGCTTGTGAAAGTTCTCGCGACGGCCGCGATCGACGACGGCGCTATTCCCGGTCTCGCCGCGATGAACCCGGGTGGCGCCTACGTTAGGCAAATGAACATGCGTCAGGAGGGTCAGCCGACGCCGGACCAGGTCTACTACTGCGCCATCACGTCGAACTTCGACCCGGACATGGCGCGCGATCTCGGACACACCAATGAGATCCCGCCAGGACTCCTGCTCAAAGTGTTCGATAAGGCAACGGACGTGCTGTACGGCAAGCCTAACGACTTGGTGGTGCACGTCGAAGCGATGACACAAATCGATCCGGGCGTGGGCGTGTACGTCCGCGAGCGCCTCGACTACGGCACAAATGGCACGGTACACCATTGCCGCTATTTTGCCGAGCCGGCGACCGCAGAGTCACTGCGACGCTGGTTGAAGCCGGTTGCAGGCTAGTGTCGTGTAACTATGGTTCGCAGCATAAGTCATGATGCGCTTGCTGCGAGGGTGCGCGCAGCAAAGCGCGCGATGCTCGCGAGGATCTCGTCGGCCGTTTTCGTCCACACGAGCGGCTTGGGGGTCTCGTTATGCACGTCGATGAACGCGTCAATGGCACGTTCCAGCTCCCGGACGCTGCGATGGATGCCGCGACGCAATTGACGGTTCGTCAGCTCGGCGAACCAGCGTTCAACGAGATCAACCAGGACCCATACGTCGGCGTGAAATGCAGATGGAATCGGGGCCGCTTGGCGAACCATGCGCGGATGAGCGGCGTCTTGTGCGTGCCATAGTTGTCCCGGATGATGTGCACGTCGAGGGCGGGCGGCACACTGCCGTCGATCTGATCCAGGAACCGGCGGAATTCCACCGCGCGATGCCGGCGCTTCAACGCGGTGACGACCTTCCCCTCCGCGACGTTCAGCGCCGCGAACAAGGTCGTGGTCCCGTGGCGCTGCTAGTCGTGCGTGCGGCGTTCCGCTTGGCCGGGGCGCAGCGGCAACAGCGGTGCCGTCCGGTCCAGCGCTTGGATCTGCGGCTTCTCGTCGACGCAAAAGACAACCGCGTGCTCGGGGGGATTGAGATAGAGGCCCACGATGTCCCGCACCTTCTCGATGAGCTGCGGATCCGGCGACAGCTTGAACGTTTCGGTGCGGTGCGGC
>JBQTIF010000125.1:0-44785 GCA_052388395.1 Gemmatimonadaceae bacterium
GCCGAGCAAGGTATGGCCGCGCGATACGCCCGAGCCTAAACGACACAGAGTCTCCCGAAACGAACTCCAGATTCGCGAGGCTGTATGCCGAGGGCTCGGCCTGTCGGCACGACCCATGGATGACGCCGGTCCAGCGGCTCCAGCCCGCCTCATCGTGAATCTCGCCGCCGAAGAAGTTCCACCCAGCCGGGGGTGGCACCACTGAGGTCGGCTGCTGAATACGGCCACCGTCGCCGTTATCCGGCCCCCACTTAATATTTGAGCAATGCGACGCTGTGATGATCACGTTCTGAGCGCGCGCTGGATAGTACGCTGGAATTGTCAACGTGCAGCGACCTGTCTGGGAGATAGGCTCTGCCCTCACTTGTGTCCCACCCTGGAGCGGACGCACACGGTCGTTTAAGTAGACGTCTTGAATTGGCTGAGCGGCAGGTGCGATTTGCACGGAGATTGCCTCCGCTGGGATACCCAAGCGAGACGCAAGACTGCTTACTAGTGAAACTGCGCTCCCAAACTCAACGCCGACCGCAATCCTGTTCGCCACCTCATCGAGGTCGAGGTACGTTATCGCGTACGCTGGTTGTTGAGCGGAGTCTGACATGACATCTCTCCACTGTCGCAGCAGAACAAAGTCGAACCGCGCGTTTTGCACACTGATTTGCGCTGCGCCAGCTCGCGCCTGACGAGAACTCGGAAGGCCATTCGCGACTCGATCGCGAACAAGTTGAAGTTCTGTCGCCGTTAGGCTGCCACGTGTAGTCCTGACTACGAGAGCCGCACCCGATGTGTCGAGGTGAAATCCGGCGAATCCCGGGATCTGCGCTGCTAAGAAACCAAATTCCTGTTCGATGGGCCGACCAGCAAGGAGCATCTGAACGTTCGTCGGAGGCGCATCAGCCTGCGGTGACACGACGCGCTGTAGTGGCTCGTCATCGCAGCCTGCTAGCAGTATCGTTAGGATTACGAGCTTGTTCGTGTGGTGAAGAGAAGTGCGAGTCATACGCTGTGAGAGCATCTGTCGAAATCACCGGACGGGGTTCGTCTTGGCACCTTAAGGGGGGGGGACAAGGAGTCAACGGACAAAACGTCAAACGAACTGGCTAGCAGACTCAGCGCTATTGGCATCGCTTTCCGCGCCGAAGCGACCGCTACATTTGCGCAACCCGCTGTCGCATGGCGCATCCGGACGCCTCGCCGAACTCCTAGCACCAAAGCTGCCTAACCGGTTTTACTGATCAGCGCGCGCTTCGGATCAGCTCGCACCGCGCGAAATGCGGTAACGCGCACGCCGCGATCGCGACTACACGCTTCACGACTTGGCGGGGACGCTGTTCGTGACGATGCATGACCTGAGCCTCGTTAGGTTCCGCAGGTCGGCGAGGATTACGACCCGACGAATCGCGATGCGGCGCACACCCTTGTTCGCTCGCATCAGTCTAAAGACGAAGTCGTGACCGGTCTGTTGTACCTCGAACAGAGCGGCGCCGATATGCACAGCGTGAACAAGACAGTGGAGCAGCCGCTCGTCGATGTGCCGTACGACAGGCTCTGTCCTGGCAGCGCGGCGCTCGACGAGCTGATGTCGGAGTATCGCTAGGCAATCGCTCGTAGGCGGGGTATCCCACTGCGCCGGCTAGACTCGCCTCGCTTACGGCTGCGCGCGGTCGTCACTCGTGAGAGTCGGGCCGTACAACGCGCGCGCCGACGCTCGTCTCGTCACGCCGGCTTCGGGGATACCCCGCCTCCTCACTCCCGGTAGAGCCGATATTTACTCCGCGCGAAGCGCCCGATTCGGATCAGCGCGCACGGCGCGAAATGCGGGCAACGCACAAGCCACGATCGCGACCAGCACCATAACGACGCCGACGCTCGCATACGTCAGCGGATCGCGAGCGGATTCCTTGTAGAGTAGCGGTTCGATCCAGCGCGATCCAATCAAGGCGAGGCCCAGTCCGATCGTCACTCCGGCCGCCGCAAACGCGAGCCCTTGCGCCACCACCAAACGCAAGATCGCCGACGATCGTGCGCCGAGCGCGATCCGCACACCTAACTCGTGCATGCGCTGCGCGACGTTGTAGCCGATCACCCCATACAAACCGACCGCTGCGACGACGAGTGCGAGACCGCCGAACGCCACAAACAACGTCGCGCCGAGGCGCCAGCTACGTTGCCGGTCATCGACAACCTCCTGCAGCGGCCGCACGACGACAAAGCCGTTGCCAGGCATCGCGGCTTGCATTGCGCGCCGGACACGCTCGATGTCGGAGTCGATATCCTGCCTGGACATCCTAACGAAGATGGTCGAGATCCATCCTGGATCGAGCTGATCGACATTGAGGTAGTACATGAATCGCTCTTCGTCGGTGATGCTCTGGTGTGCCGCGTCTTCCGCCACACCGATGACCGACGTGCACGGCGCCGTCTCGATCCTTGCTCTCGGATCAAAGCCAACCTGAATACATTCGCCCAGCGGGTCCCCGTTAGGCCAAAGTGCCCGCGCCATCGCCGCGCTCACGATAACAACCGGCGGAGCGCCTTCGCGGTCTCGCGCATCGAAGCCGCGTCCACGCACGATGCGCGTGCGCATGACCTTGAAATAATCCGGCGTTGTCACCTGAAAATTGAACCGCCCGAGCCGCTGAACAGAGTCGATTCCCGGTACGCGCAGCGTGGCTGTGTTGGTACCGAACAAGCGGCTGTTGATTCGCGCTGCAGCCTCGACGCCTGGAATCTCTTGTGCCGTCGACAGTACGCGGCGCCTAACCGCGACTCGCGACGCACTGTCCAGCTCGAGCCCACGAAAGTCCGGATACACTTCGATCACGGGCCTGGCGTCGTAGCCGAGCGGAATGTCTAGCACGTTGTTGAGACTGCGCACAAGCAGCCCTGCGCCGACGAGGAGAACTACGGACAGAGCTCCCTGCATAACGAGCAATGACGAGCGCAGGCGCGACGACCGATACGTTCCTTCCCGTGCGCCCGATTTCAGCGTCTCCGAGAGATTGGATCGCGTGGCCAGGAACGCCGGGCCAATTACCGTGAGAAGGGCTGCTGCGAGCGCACAGACGCCTGCGACGGCGATCGTGCGCCAATCGCTGGCCAGATTGAACGAGGAGCCTTCCGGGAGAAGCAGCGTGCGGATCGCGGCACCGCCCCATTGCGCGACGAGGAGCGCAGCAATCGCTCCGAATCCAGCGAGCAGCACGCCTTCCACCAGGAACTGCGTGACGAGTCGACGGCGGCTGATGCCTAACGCGAGCCGCAGCGCGATTTCACGACGTCGCCGCAAAATACGCGTGAGCATGAGGTTCGCGACGTTCGCACAGGCAATGAGCAGAACGATCACAGCCACGCCACTCACCCAGAGCAGCACGCGCGACTCCGGTCCAGGTTCGGGTCCGGCCGCATCGCGCAGTGCGTCAGCGATCGCGCGCGGCTTCGCGATCGAGTCGGGGAGTACACGCGGATTGCTGGCGCGCTGCGCGGCACGGCTTCGGATATACGCTGACGTCAGCTCGGCGCTCGCTGCGGCTTCGGTGACGCCTGGCTTCCTGCGCACCACCATTTCCAGCCAATCCCAGTTGTACAGCGTGAAGTATGTGGCGCGGTTCGATGGGTCGATGTTCGCCGGGATCGTTGTAATAGGGACGAAGAGCTCCGGTACTCTTCCGCTCGCGGCACCAACGAAGCCCTCGGGCGCGACGCCGATGACTGTGTATATCAAGGAGCCCACCTGCAGCTGCTGGCCGATCACGTCACGCCCGCCGAATTCCGTCTGCCAGAAGCCGTGGCTCAGCAAAGCGACAGTCGATCCGAGTGGCGTCACGTCTTCCGAAGCACCGAAGAACCGACCGAGTGCTGGTCGCATGTCGAAGAAATCGAAAAACGACGCGCTCACGCCGGCCACTTTGCGTACGCGCGTGTCCTGCCCCGTTCCGACCGCGAGGCGCCACTCAGAAATTGCCGCGACGCTCTCGAACGTGCTCGTGTTGCGCTGGAGGTCGAGGTAGCGCGTATACGGCATCGTCGATGACGTTAGGCGCCGCTCGCGACTCGTGAACTGATAGAACACGCCGTTCACGGAGCCCGGATCACGCATGTGCGGGAAAGGCCGGAACATCAGCCTGTCGATGACGGCGAACATCGCGGCATTCGCACCGATCCCCAGGCCTAACGTTATGATGACTGTGGCTGTGAAACCGGGTGTTCGCGCGAGTCCGCGCATCGCGTAACGCAGGTCCTGAAGGGCAGCGTCGATGACTGGAAAGCCCCAGTAGTCGCGACTCGCTTCGCGCAACCCGCCGATGTTGCCGACCTGTCTCCGCGCCGCGGCCAGTGCGTCCTCGCGCGACATGCCGGCGTGCTCCAAGTCGCGTGCAAGGAGCTCGATGTGCATCTGCATCTCGTCCGACAGCTCGCTCGACAGATCGCGACGGCGTGTCCATGCCGTTAGGCGAAGCCAGATCTCTCGCAGAGTCATGATTCAGCGCTCCGCAACACACGAGCGATCGCAGCGACGGATCGCTTGAAGTCCGCTTCCTCTTGCCCAAGCTGCCGCTTGCCGAGCGTAGTGAGTTTGTAGTATCGCGCCTCGCGACCGGTGGGGGACTTCTTCCATTCCGACGCGATCCACCCTTTCACCTTCATGCGTTGCAACGCGGGATACAACGAACCCTCGTCGACGCGGAGTGCGTCTTTCGAGAGCTGTTTGATGTGCTGCGCGATGGCGTAGCCGTGCAACGTGCCCAATGACAACGTCTTGAGGATCAAGAGATCCAGCGTGCCGGCGAGAATCGGAGTATGCGAATCAGTCATGTGGGCCTATACTAGTCACGTCTATGTATAGGTCTGACACGCCTCACGTCAAATTGGTTGGACGTTGGTCCTGCGTCTGATCGGCGAGCGCCCCGCTCTGGCGCTAGGACGTTCGTTCCGGTGGGCATCCCACTTCGGCGGCTAGCACACGTCAATTGCGCTTCGAGACCGCGCCCTGAGCATCAGGTGCGATGCGGAATCCGCGAGGCGCGGTCTCTTGCTCGTGTGACGCCGCCTCCGGGGATGTCGCACCGTCACTCGTCGGTCTAGGATCGGAGCTGTCTGGCGCGCACACTGAGAACCTTGGCCACTGGCCAAGGGAGGCGGGTGTCCTCGAAGGGCGGCGCGATGATGCGAGAGCCGGCGCGCGCGAATCCGTCGCGGAGGTGGCGTGCAACTGCGCGCGCGCCGCCGAGCTCGAAGCGAATCTAGCCGACCCGAAGCGGGACACCCGCCTCCCGCGGCCGGCACCAAAGGCTAGATCACAAGTGCTACCGCAGATCGACCGGCCGCAGCATGCGCACGGAGTTGAGTCGCCACGTACGCCCGCTGCGCGAGAATTCGGCCATCATTGGCATCGTGTTGCGCCGCACCGACCCGAACGGCGTGCGCCAGGAGAGTCGTGCCTCGAACGGCACCGATGCCTCGCCACCGCCGATCGACGGCGCGCCTTCAGGCTGTGCGGACATCGTTAGGCGACCCTCGCGCACCATCGTGAGCACGTTCGACCGCGGGCGCTCCGGTCCACGCAGCAACCGGTCCACCTCCGCGACAGAACCCGAGTTCACCGCACTCGCAAACGCCGCAATACCGGCCATGATCGCCGCGCGAGCCGATTCGCCAGTCTCTTCCGGCTCAGTCGGCAGCGGATCGGCCACTCGCACTTCCTTTGGCGGATCGGCAGGGGGCGCGGTCTTCATTGTGTCGACTGAACGGCTTGGATCTATAACTCCGCCGCCGGGACGGCCGCCGCCGCCACCCAGCCGAGGACGATCGCGGTTCCGGTCGGGGAGCGGACGCCGTGGTTCCGGCACGACCTGACTGGGCGGAGGCGTCGACTCGATCCTGTTTTGCGGCGGCGTTTGATCCGGCTGCGGCGCAATGGTGACGCCACTCGACTCTGTGGTGTCCTGCCGAGTCACGTTCGCCGCGATCGTGGAGCTCGCGTTAGGCGCACCCTGCGCCGACGAATCCGTGCTATTCCTTTCGGCAACGCCGCGGCTTCGTTTGAATGCCAGAGCGAGCATCCCTGCTGATACAAAGAGGCTCGCCGCAATCGCCCACGTGCGCCAGTCGCGCAGTCGGTCACGCGCTCCCGGTGAAAGCCCATCGAGCAGAGAAGCTCGCGGGCTCTTGCCTAACGTGGTACGCGGGTGCTCGTCGGTCGCCGGCAGTGGACGCGTGTTGCCGCGCCCGGAGGTTCGCTCGGGCTCGGCCAGACGCGTCGCGGGGGCCTCCGCGATGGACACCGGCGGCGGCGGCACCGGGACCGCCTGATCGGCAAATCGCGTCGCCGGAACGGGAGTCGAAGGACGCACCACCTCCGCGGCGGTCGGCGGCGCTCCTCGCAACGCATCCTGTAGCGCATTGCGAAACGCAGCGGCGCTGGGAAAACGGTTCTCCGCTTTCTTTTCCATCGCGCACAAAACAATGCGGTCGATCGCCGGCGGCACGTCGCTTTGAATACTGCTGGGCGATGGCGGCGGATCGTTCAACTGCATCATCATGAGCTTGTAGTCGCTATCTGCCTCGAAGGCCATCCGGCCCGTGACAAGCTCGAAGAGCGCCGCGCCGACAGCGTAGAGATCGGTGCGACCGTCCACATCCTCGCCGCGCAGTTGTTCCGGCGCCATGTAGCTCGGCGTCCCGACCGCGTGGCCGAACTGCGTCTGGCGCGTGCGGCCAACCATGCGCGCGATGCCAAAGTCCATCACCTTCACGACACCGTTGCGCGTGAGCATGATGTTGGCCGGCTTGATGTCGCGATGCACCACGCCCATGTCGTGCGCGTGATCCAGGGCATCGAGCACACTCGTTAGGATCTCCGCGGTACGACGCCACGAGAGTTTCCCGGCGCGTTGCACAACGTGCTCCAGCGTTTCGCCGCGCACGTACTCCATGATCATGTACAGATCATTGCCGTGCCGCTCGAGCCCGTGCAGCATCGCGATGTTCGGATGGCTCACGCGCGCCATCGCAATCGCCTCGGAACGAAAGCGCTCACTGAGCGCCGGCTGACTCGTCAACTCAGGGCGCAACACTTTGACCGCGACTTCGCGATCGAGCATTTGATCAACCGCGCGATAGACCGTCCCCATGCCGCCGTCGCCGAGTTTCTCGACGATGCGGTGGTTGCCGATCGTCGACCCAATCACCGGGCCGCCTGGATAGCTCGCGTCGCCTTGACCGCGTTCCGTCCGTCTGTTGCCGGCGATGGTGGGGGAGGCGCGTTGTCGCTCATCGCAATGATCCCAACGGTGATGTTGTCTGGTCCGCCGCGCTGCCGTGCCAACTCTACTAGACGCTTGCAAGCGACCTGCGGCAACTCCCCGCGCAGAACATCGCGCAGCTCGTCGTCCTCTACCAAATCATACAAGCCGTCGGAACAGAGCAAGAAGGCGTCTCCCGTGCGCACCGCCAACGGCTTCTCCCAGGACGCGACCTCAACCTCGGGACGGCCACCTAACGCGCGGATGATGACGTTCTTTTCCGGATGATGTCGCGCTTCGTCTTGCGTTATCGTGCCTTGCTTGACGAGATCCATCACGGCCGAATGGTCTTCGGTCATGAGAAAGATGTCGTTGCTGCGCAGCAGATACAGGCGACTATCGCCAACGTGTGAGCAGTACGCGAGCCCGCCCCGAAGCAGGAGCGCGGTGCACGTCGTCCCCATGCCCTTGTAGCGCGAATCCTTCGCCGCCGCTTCCACGATGACGCGATTGGCCTGCTCGATAGCGCGACCGAGCGCGCGTCCAGGATCCTTCGTGTCCTCTGCATAACGCTGTACCACGACCTCCACCGCTAGGCGACTGGCGATCTCACCCGCGTTGTGGCCCCCCATACCATCTGCAACAACGACGAGTATGCCGCGCCGCGCCAACTCGCTAGGCTCCGTCGGCCGGATCACGCGAATGCTGTCTTCATTCACTTCACGCACACAGCCGACGTCCGACTCTGTCGCGATGTCGACGCGTAGCTCAGCGACGGCGGCTGGTGCGCCGTCGCCATCCGACCCCGACCCCGACCCCGACCCCGCGGGCTTAGCGGTCCCGGTGCTGAAAGGTCGCAGTGCTTCCAGCTCCACGGTGGGTCGAACCCCGCGCGACGCCGGCTTGGGTTTTGAGCGTCCGAAGAGCCGTTGCAGGAAGCTGTCAGCCATGAAGTCGTCCTAGCGCGTAGTTGACCGCGCCAGGCACCGCGCGGAAAGAGGGTGGACGTCCGGCGTGTGCGTCCGGCGGACCCGGCGGCGTCAATCGCGGTCTTAGATAGTAAGTGAAGCGCGGCGAAAGCGCCTCCGTCATCACGAAATTCACCACCTCGTCCTCGTAGCCGCTCCGGCGCAGGACCAGGGAAACCCGGTCGCCTAACGCGGCACGCACCGTGTGCGGCGTTTGGCCCAAGAGCCGGCTGTCCGAGAACACCTGCGCCGTGCCTTCACCGAGCGTAAGGACGATCTCGCGCATGGCCCTTCCTGTCGCCGCGCTCTCCGAGATCGGTAGCGTGACGTTCGCTGGAGGCGCGTTGGCAGGTTCCTTCGGCGTGTCCCCAGTGTTCTCGTTAGGCGTCGGTGAAAATAGCGCGTACAGGAGAAATACGAAAGCGATGCCAGCGGCACTCATCGAAGCGATGGCCGGAAGACGTCGCGCCGCGGCGGCGCGCATCTCTCCGGACGAGCGCAAGCGCGAGAGTGATCGGACACCTGACGCGGGACGCGGCGGTTCCAACGCCGCACGCACGTTCGTTCGCAGCGCGTCAGCCGACTGGTAGCGCTGCTCCGGTTTGGCCTTGAGACACAGTCCGATGATCTGATCGATCTCGCGCGGCAGCGTTGGATTTAGTCGCGTCGGCGCTGGGTACGTCGCTTTCGCCACACGGTCCATCACCGCCGCGACGTTGTCCGCCTCGAAAGGCAGGCGCGCTGTCACCATCTCGTACAATACGACACCTAACGCCCAGATATCGGTGCGCTCATCCGCGCGCTCGCCGTGCAGCTGCTCGGGAGAAACGTATTGCGGCGTCCCGATCATAGCGCCCGACACTGTGAGCCTTGGACTATCGTGTGACTTGGCGATGCCAAAGTCGAGGACTTTCACGACGCCGCTTTCCGATACCTTCACGTTGTTCGCCTTGAGATCGCGATGAATGATCCCGCGGCTGTGCAAATAGCCAACCGCGTCCACGATGCGCTCGAAGATCTCCAGTGCCTGGCGCGTTGGGATTGCGCCGTGCGTTCGGACACGATGATCAATCGTTTCGCCATCCACGTACTCCATGGCGATGCACGGCGCCCCGTCGAACTCGAGATATTCGTACATCGTCGCAATGTTCGGATGTCGCACGGCAGCGTGAATGCGTGCTTCGTTGCGAAACCGCTCGAGTGCGTTAGGCGCCGTCTGCCTGAGGTTGAGGACCTTGAGCGCGACCAGTCGATTGTTGAGAGAATCGAGGCCGCGATACACCTCGCCCATCCCACCCGCGCCGATGAAGTCGATGAGGCGGTAGCTGCCGACCGTTGTGTTGAGTAGAGTCCCGTGCGCCATTGGTTAGATCCGGCGCGAGTCTTTAGGTCCTACCTGATCAAAGGGGTCAGACTCGATTGAACGACGGTGACATCGCGAGCGCGAGATCATCGCGTTCAATCGAATCTGACCCCGTTGAGTCCTAACGTACGCTTGTCGGCGACACGGACATCAGTTCGAGCCCGTACTTGATCGGGAGAGCGAACGTCACGGTCGCGTCAGAGCGACGCATGGCGAAAAAAATTCCCATCACGCGGCCGTACTCGTCGAACATCGGTCCACCGCTATTCCCACCGCCCGTTGCGTTGATGCTCAGCTGATAGTGGTCGCCGAGCGGCGAGTAGACCCAGTCTCGCCCTGGTGTCGGCGTATCCGAACCACGCACGATCTTGGAGATAATGCCGTTGGTGATCGTTGGATCGGGCACCTCACGCGTCTGCGCATCGCGGTTGAACATGTCCTTCGTCCAGATGACGGACAGCGCGCCGCTCGACACAGCGGGATAACCCATCACGAAGACATTGCCGCCGGTTTTTACTGAGTCGTAGTTATTGTGCAACGTGACTGTCGCTAGCGACTGCGGAATGTTGACCTTGATGAGTGCTGCGTCGTGCCGGTCGGAGACGTTCGAGATCTGGGCTTCGATCCGTCGCGGATTGCGTGGAAAGCTCACGTAGAGGTAGACGAGCTCCTGTTGGAACACGCCCATCGTTCCTTTCGGGCCTGTCTGCTTCGTTTCCGACGGGATCCAGGTGTTAGGCGGCTCGACGAGCATCGGCGCGCCATCCTGCAAGAGGGCCTGACCGCGGTTGTTCACTACGACGCCCGTTTGCGATTGCCGAAAGTTGTATGGGGCGCGGAAGTTGGCGGCGATGTGCCGATTCGTCAGGATGTAACCATCTGGCGTGACAACGAATCCGGAACCCGCGCTGGATACGCCAATCGGTGTGCCTTCGGCAGCTGTAAGCGTTAGGTACGGCTCATACCCACCATCAACGGCAACGTACGCCGGAATCGTGCGGCGCCCATCATCGATGAAGGCTCGCGCGTTTCCCTGCGCATCCTTGTACTGGTTGGCCACATGGTAGTGATAGACCTGACCACCGGTCGGTGTATGAACGAACTTCCAGCTGAAGTCGATCTGGACGATGGCGCCGCTGTACTTCGCGTGCACTTCATCCGCGCGCCACAAGCCGGCACGATTGATCGCGCTATCGGCGCGATCTTTGGCGGTTGCTGCAGCAGCTTGCGCTGATTGTGAGACGTTCGCGATTCCAGCTTGCGTCTGCTCTTCTAGCGTGTTGTTGCGGCGAATCTGCCAGGCTGTGAGCGCAGCGATGACCATAACGCCGGCCGCAGCGCCGACCCAGAGGTTACGGCGTCCTTCTTGCTTAGTCTGGCCGATCAGACGCTCTACGGTCGCTTTGCCGATCGCGTTAGGCGCCCCAGCGGCGGATGCCGCAATCGCGGGTTCGCCGCCCCCTCCGCCCGCGCGCGTCTCCAGCATCGCCGCACCCGTGGTTGCCGCTGGGACCCCCATCGAGAGTCGTGTCGCTTTGACGAGATGCGTCGGCAGCGGATCGATGTCGAATTGAATCTCCGGGCCACCCGCACCGAGCTGCACCACGTCGCCCGGGGCGAGCCACATCTGTCCGGTGACTCGCTTCTTATTGACGTACGTTCCGTTGCGGCTGTTCAGATCCGTAACGGAGAACTTGTATTTGTCGTTAGGGTCTCGCGCGATGCGCGCGTGTTGCCGGCCAACGAGGTCGTCCTTCTCCGGGTCGAAGCGGACACCGGCGGACGGATCACGTCCGATGATCAGCTCCGAAAATTGGTCCAGCGCAAACTCTTCGACCTGCGTGGCCTTCGACCCTTTGAGGTGGCGAAGAATGACCTTTTCCATATGGCCCTCCCCGGTGCCGTGGTGCCCGGCTACGAACGGCGCGGGCTGGTGAGTGACGTGGGCGTAGTGAGCTCACCAACACACGCGCAGGGTCACCAATGAACGGCTCACTCGGTTAGCTCTCAGTCAGCTCCCGTTGCAGCCACGCTTTAGCGAAGGTCCAATCACGCTTCACGGTCGCCGGTGAAATTCCCAGCACCTCGGCGGTCTGTTCGACGTCGAGCCCACCAAAGAACCGCAGCTCGACGACCTTGTACTGGCGCTCGTCCATGCTCTTGAGCCGGTCGAGCGCCACGTCGAGCGCGATCAAGTCGATTGACCGTTGCGGAGTCTCGGCGACCCCTTCATCGAGGGTCACGCGTTGCGCTGCTCCCTCACGCTTCCCAGCGCGTTTGCGGCGCGCGTGATCGAGCAGAATGCGTCGCATCGCTTGCGCGGCGATACCGAAGAAATGTGCGCGGTTCTGCCACGTTGTATTCCGCTGGTCGACGAGACGCAAATACGCTTCGTGCACCAATGCCGTGGGCTGCAGCGTATGGTCGGAGCGCTCGCGTCGCAGATAGCTGACCGCCAGGTCGTGCAGCTCCGCGTACACCAGCGGAATGAGCTGCTCGGACACTTCATGTTTGCCGCCTTGCAGTTCTGCTAAGAGCCGCGTGACATCGTGGCTCGTTCTGGCTGGCGGAGTCAAGGCGTGAAGGGGGCGAGGCCCGGGTGGCGGGAGGACGCTGGATACTATGACGGTCAAACAGCCGGCGCGAGGGATGAGCCCGGCCCGGTAAATCCTGCGCGTCTTTCGGTGATCACGTCCATCGCGCTGAGCTCGTCTGGCGCGCGGCCCAACTCGTTGGAGGAGACTCATGTCGCGAAGGACACGAACGGTGTTAGCTGCAGGTGCCGCCCTTGCCCTGATCACCGGGAGCTCAAATGTGGAAGGGCAGTCCGCACAGCGCTGGTCGCTTCAATTCTCGCCGATCTTCGTGTCCGCGTTCGGCGATGCGTATGAAGGGCTCGACGCCGGGCTGGGTTTTGAAGCGCAGGTTCGCCTAACGCCAAGCGCGTGGTCGTTTGGGGCGGGTCTTCAGGCGTCCATACATGGTGCCGGCGACTTTGACGAGGACATAACACTGGCTGGCATCTTCTTCGAGCCGCGTTATGTAATCGATGTCGGGTCGACCTATGCGCCTTACCTCTCCGGTCGCCTCGCGGTGTTGTCGCAGACGGCGACGATTGCAGTGCCGAATTTCGGAGACGTCGATCTCAGCGCCACTGGGGCGCAGGTCAACGTCGGCGGTGGCGTCCTCTTCCGGCTTTCGCCACGCATCAACCTCGATCTCGGCGCCACGCTTGGCGTTATCAAGTTTGGTGACGTCGAGGCGAAGGGCGGCGGCGAAACCGTGACCTTCGACGGGACGTCAGGCACTGGCCAGAATTTGGTGCTGCGGATCGGCTTGGCGATCGGACTTGGGAGCTAGGAACCAAAGCGGCATCGCGAACAAACACGGACAACTGCAAGACGAACGCGGACCTAGGCTTTGTTAACAACACGGTCCGCGTTTGTCTCGTTTTTAGTCTGCGTTGGTCCGCGATCCCGCTTTTTTATCGGCCCGGCGTTGCCTAACGCGGCAATAGTGACGCCAGAATGTCGCCTGCTGGCGCTGCAGCGTTTCTTCCTTCGAGGAGACGCGCAAGGAATCCCGTCGCGTTGGCGACGGCGAGCGAGATCCCGTACAGGTTCCGCTCCGGCGGCACGCCAGGAATCGGCCGTGGATAACCCGAAGCCGCGAGCTGCAAACGCGCGGATGCGAGGACATCGACGATAAGTTCGTCGCGCTCGCACTGACGATCGAGGCGCACAGCGATGGCACCAGAAAGCCCGCCCGGCAGCACCATCCTGCCGTCCAGGTCCATCGCCGCCACGACTAGTGCCCCGCGCCGGAGGGCGTAATCGAGAGCCTCTCTCAGAACGGTGCTGCGTTCTTCGTTAGGCGTCCCCAGACTCAAGTTGATCAGCTGTGCGCCGTGATCCGCGGCCCAGCGCATGGCGGCGGCGAGCGCGTCCGCGCTCGTCACCAGCGTGCGGTCGAACACACGCACGGCGAGGAGCTCGGCGTCTGGGGCCTTTTCGCGGATCGCCGCCGCTACGGCGGTTCCATGACCATGGCGATCGCCGTAGTCACTGCGCACATCAGCAACGAGCGAAACTCCGTCGCTTACGGCGCCCACATGCGGGTGACCGGCCGCAATTCCGCTGTCGATAACCGCCACTCGGATTCCGCGTCCGGAGCGTTCCGCGAACGGCTGGCTCCGAAGCGTTAGGCGGATCGCCCTTAGAACGCTACGTGGTGGTTGCGAAGACATGCGCTAACGCAGTGCCGTGCTCGGTGAGCTCATCAGGCGATCCCTCCTCCACGATGCGCCCGCCTTGCAACACAATGACCCGGTCGGCGCGACGCGCCAACTCCAAACGGTGCGTAATGATGATTGTCGTCCGGTTGCGCATGACGGCGTCGTAACCAGCAAGGACATGACCTTCCGTGGCGGGATCGAGGGCGCTCGTAGCCTCGTCAAGCACCAGGACAGCCGGGTCCGCGAGCAGCGCGCGCGCGATGGCAACACGCTGACGTTCTCCAGCTGACAACGCGCGTCCGCGCTCACCGACGACCGTGTTGAGCCCCTCCGGAAGCCGCTCGAGCAGGTCGCCCAGTCCCGCGCGGTGTGCGGCGTCGAGCACTTCGCCGGCGAGCGCGTCGGGACGCGCATAACGGATATTGTCGCCGATGGAGGCGTGGAAGACAAACGGCTCCTGATCGACGACGGCGATCCAGCGCCGCAAGTCTGTCAAGCGCACGTGCTTGATGTCGTTGCGGTCCAGCCGGATGCAGCCGCGTTGCGGATCGAGATGCCTAACAAGAAGATCCGCGATTGTCGACTTTCCTTCTCCGCTGCGCCCGACGAGCGCGACTCGCTCGCCAGCCTGCACCGTGAGGCACATGTCGTCGAGCACGGCGTCGCCGCGATCGTGCGTGAAGCCGACATTCTCGAACGTCACGTCCCCGCGCACTTCCCGCAGCCCAATCGCGTCCGGCTCCTCGTCCACCTCGACGGGCGTATCGAGGATTTCGTGCACGCGCTTGAGGGACACGCGCGCGGTGGCGAGGCTGGTATACAGGGCCATCAGCGCCTGGATCGGCGATACAAGGCGCATCTGATAGGCAACGAACGCGACGAGCGTGCCCATCGTGATCGCGCCGGAGATCACCCGGTAGCCACCGGTGAGAAACACGACCGCGCTGCCCAGCCCCAGGACGAGCCCGGGCAATCCTCCAGAGAGATACGTTAGGCGTCGCATGGCCATGAGCGCGTGCACGAAGGTGTCGGTCCTTGCTCGCAGACGCGCCACCTCGCGCTCCTGCGCGTTCGCCGCCACGGTCAGCTTCATCCCCTGCAAGGTTTCCACGAGGAAGGACCCGACATTCGCGCTCGAATCGCGCACAGCGGCGACCGACTGCTCCAGTCGCCCGCGATACCGGATGAGCGCCCAAACAGCCGGGGGGAGCAGCGCGATGGTCACGACAAACAGCAGCGGATCCAGCGCGATCAGGATCGCCACAGTGCCGATGAGAAACAGCACGTTGCCAAGCCATGCCAAGGCGACTTCCGCCGCGACGCGTTGTATCTCCCCGACATCGCTGTTGATGCGCGACGCGATCTGGCCTAACGGCATGCGCGCATAAAAGCGCGGCGATAAGCGCTGCAGGTGGCGATACACCGCGAGGCGCATCTCGAAGAGCATGTCGGCCGATACGCGGGTATACAGCAGCCCGCTGACGACGTTGAGCGCGAAGCTCACGAGCGTGATCGCCGTAAACATCCCCACGATGCGCGCGAGCGCGCCGAAGTCGCGGCCGAGTAGCGCTTCGTCCACAAGCGCCTTGGAAAGGTATGGGAGCGCCAGTGCGAGCAGCGTCCCAGCGAGCGACAGGACGAGCACGAGCGACAGCCGCCGCCAGTGCGGAGCTGCGTAGCCTAACGCCCTCCGAAGATCCTGATCCACGCGCTCCGGTCGAGGACGCCTAACGGGCCGGCGGGGGGAGGGCCGCCGATGCCGGCGGAATCACGTAGAAGTCGGTCATGTCCGCACCGAGATCGATCGTTCGAACCAAGCGCAACGACGCGGTATCGTACAAGTCGACTGTCATCCCGGCTGTGTGGATATACAGCAGCGAACCGTTCGAGCTGACGTCGAGACCCATGCGCGGCCGGCCTTTGAACGGCGTCTTGCTCAGCACACGTCGATGTTCGAGGTCGTACGTCCAGATCTCCCAGTTCCCCACCTGCTGCTTGAGACCGTAGGCGCGACGGCGTCCCGGTGCCAGCGCGAAACCGACAGATTCGTTAGGTCCGAGCGTATAGAAGTCTACGCTGCGCCTGACGAGATCGACGCGCGCAACACCCATGAGCGTGCGGTTCTGCACCGGGTCCGCCACGCGGAACATCCCCGTGTAGAAGCCACGCTCCTCGTACACAGTTTCAGGGAAACCGAAGTTGAAGCGCCCCATCCCCTCTTCCAGCGCGCGCCCCAGCTCCCAGCGATCGACCTGTTTGAGTCCTTTCGTCTCGAAGACCAGCACTTCGTCCGCGAAGAAATACAGCAGGTCCCCGTTAGGCGAGAAGAGCATCTGCGCCCCTTCTCGCTCTTCGCCTTTGGGCCACGGAATCGTGTCAGTGACCGCGTGTTTGGTGAGATCGTAGCGTACAAGCGTCGGCTTCCCGATCTCCCAACGATCCGTCTGCCGCGTCGCGGTCTTGATCAGAAATACAGCGAACTTCTCGTTCGGTTCGACGTTGAGCCCACGGATGCGGACTTTGGTCCGCCCGAACGACAGCGTGAACTTGTCGACCGATTTCTTGGTCGCGATGTCGATCACTTCTACGTGTTCGAACGACGGCTCGATGACGTAGAACCGCTTGCGGTCGGACGACAGCAGCATGCTGATCGGAATACCGACGGATACTGGGATTGTGTCGGTAACGGCAAAAGTCTTCTCGTCGAGGACGAGAATTGTCTTGGCGTAGGTGCCGACGTACAGCTTGCCGTCGCCGCCGTTGACGGGTGCGCCGTTAGGCGCCTGCGCCGCGAGGGCGCAGGGCAAAGCGATCAGGCCGAATATGCGGCTACACACGCGCCGACTCATGGGAAGATCAGATCGATCTTGCGCCAGTCTTTCTGCGCGGCGGCACACTTCCCTATCCAATCGGGAGCGTGGTTGTAAAGATCAGGAACGTGCGCTGGCCAGAAACAGGTCACGTAGCAGTCGAATAGGTCGCGTTCCACAGGCTGACAGAGCCCCGCAGTGCTTCCGCTGCTATCCGCCTCCCACCCAGGTGCGAAGACAAAGGAACAGCCGAGCGGGATGTGCGGACCTTGTGGTCGCGGCGGCTGTGTCTGCTGTAAGCCGACGACGTCGTTCTCGACGTGCATGTCCGAGACGACGTGTGCCTTACGATTGATCGGTGTCAGGTGGCGCATAACGAGTCCTGTGCTCGCGATAGACGCTAGCGCGCGGTGCCGAAGCAGTAGAAAAGTCCGTTCCCGCCCGTGGCCTGTAGGTTCCGCTGTCCACAACCGCGCGATCGATGCGCGCTGTTCCACGACGTCGGATTCTGACCCCCACCCTGCCGGTCGTGGTGTCCGACAAATGCGCTGCCTGTCGAGTCACTCCGCGTCCAATTGCCGCACGTCGTATCGACAGTATCCATGACGGCGCGCCCATCCAGCGACGAACCGGTGATGATGTCGTGCATGTTCGGTGTATCGCCGCGCCCGTTCACGACAGCGCCCTTCTCCGTGATGCTGTTCTCTTTCGACAGCTTGTTGTTGTCGCTATGCAGGTCGTCGACGGTGCTCGCCACCTGCACGCCCTTCGCGTTCTGCCACGGCCCACGCCCGATGCGGTCGCGCGCGTTTACAGCAGGGCGACCGCTCGCCGCGGTCGCGCTGAGATACGCGTTCCAACTCACGCCGCTGATGCCGGCGGCATCAGCGAGGGAGGTGCAATGACGATCAGCGCCTTCGAGGCCTCCGAGAGCCGCGCCATTGCCCGGGCCCGCGCTCGTAATGAAGAACGTCGTGCGCGGCGCTGATTGCGCGCCGCTTTCCAGCTGCACGCCGCGGCCACAGGCGAACACGATTACGAGCAGTGGCGCAATCCGGCATGTCGTCATTGTCGTGTATTGCATTCGTTAGGCCTCGAATTGTCCGAGAAATTCCGGCCGGCGTTCTGCCAGTGTGCCGTACACTTCTAAACAGGTATGCGTCCAACGCCGGATCCACTCGCAGTAGTGCAGATTCGGCCGTTCCGTCGAGCCGTAGCGCGTCTGCGCCTCGTGATAGCAGCCACCGGCACAGATTGGCCGCGCCCAGCATTGCGAGCAGTCCGTTTTGTTGGCGATGTGATGCTTGACGAGATAGTCATGCTGGACCGAGTGATCCACGCCGTCGAAGACCGTTCCGAGCTTATGCGAGTCGGACCCCGCGAAGCGATGACAGAGCGCGACATCGCCGTCCGTCGCGACGCCTAACAAGCCTAGTCCGGCGCCGCACGGATACGCCTTGCTCATCCCCTTGTGCAGCTCTTCGACGGTGTCGCGCACATTGGAGAAGCCGTGGTGCTTGCCAGCAAGACAGAACTCCAGGTACTCGCGCGCCAGCTCCTGAAAGGCGAAGAGCATCTGCTCGAAACCGGCTTCCTCGATCGCATAGTCCCGTTTCCACGATGTCGTCACCGGCGCAAAGCCAACTTCCCAGAAACCAAGCTCGCCGCGCAGGTGCCGGAAGATGCCGATGACGTCGAGGTTGTCGTGCGTCAGTGTCACGCGCGCACCAACGGGCCGCCGATGATGCTTCTTCAGCAAGGACTCGATGTGCGGACGGATGACGTCGTAGCTCCCCTTGCCGTTATGGAACACACGATGGCGATTCTGTTGTTCCCGGTCCCCGTCGATCGACACGGTCACGCCGACGTCGTTGTCCACGATCCAGTCGATGATCTCATCGCGCAACAATGTCGCATTGGTCGTTAGGCTGACATCGACTTCCTTGCCCAACGCGGTGGCACGGTCCCGCGCGTAAGCCAGCGCCGACCGCAGCACCTTGTAGTTCAGCAACGTCTCGCCGCCGAAGAACGTGAGGTGCACGGCCTTTTGCTCACCCGCCTCGGCAAACATGAAGTCGACGCTCTGGCGCGCCGTCTCTTCGGTCATGAAGCGCGGCTTCTTGCTCGGTTCCACCACGCGGTCTTCGCCGTATTCGTAGCAGTACGTACAGGCGAGGTTGCACTTGCTGGTGACGTTCAACACCAGCGTCGTCAATGGAATGCGCTTCTTGGGCGGCGTGGGAGTGACCCGCTCCACGGGAGCGGCAACCGACCGGATCGCTCGCGCCGCAAGCAGCTCGTGAATCGCCGAGCGCACGACTGGCACGCTGAAGCGCTCGCCTAACGAGGCGATGAGCGAGTCCGGCGCGACGACGGCGTCACCCAGCGTGTCCAAGACAGCTCCACACGCGGCGTCCAGGCGAAAGACTGCCGCCGACGGAACAAGATAGACGTACGGTGCGCCGTCCGCCTCGAATGCGTGATACTCTCCGCGACGCAAAAGATTCATCGCCCGAGGCTCCAGGGATCCCAACGCATGTACAGCGGCACAGTCACCAAAAGGTGCGCCCGCGCCTTGATCGGCCGCGGCGGCGCGCCGTTGTTCCCATCGGTTCCGGCCGCCGTCGGTGTCGCAGGCGGCTGGTACGTCGCGACGACCCAGACATCCCCGATGTTGTTGCGACTCCCGCTGCGCTCGGTATTCGGTCCGTCCACGCTCGGCGTGAAGAGTCCGCGCTGATCGATCGTCCCGACGTATTTGACGTCGTCGTCGTCGTACGTCACGCCATATTCTTCCAGCCCCCACTGCACAGCGACCTTGCCTAACGAGATGTCATCGGGCGTGTCCGGCTTGCCGTCCACGCCGTCGTGATACGCGACCGCGTCAAACTGGACATACTGTTTCGGGAAGCGCACCCCGCCTACGCGCGCCATCGCGGCGAGCGGCGTCACCTTGATGCGGCTCACCTTATCATAGACGGCGACGCCCTTGGGAAGCGAAGCACCACTCACGAAGACATCGCGCTCGCCCAGTGTCGCCGTCGAGTCCACGCGCACACGGAGTCGCAGCTCTTCTTGCGACGATCGCACAACGCTCTCCACATGCACGCCGGGTCCGAAGTCGACCTGCCCTGACGCCACGTTAGGCGGCAAGTTGGCCCCCACGACAACGATCTCCTGCCCGCGCGCTCCTTTGCGCAATCCGCGCGGGAGTACGGCCGCTACCGCGGCCGCGCCACTGAGGCGAGTCAGCTTGACATCGATACCGAACTCGTCGTACCCACCCGAAAACCAGCGGCCGGAAATCTCCTGCCAGCCAGGCTCCACGAAGAGCACCTCGCGCCACGCCGAATCGGCGCTGCGACCACTCTCGCTGGAGCGTCCGCGCCACTGATAACCAGTGTAGACGGTCGCGCGCCCCTGGCGTGTCACCACCGAGCCACCGTTGGCATAGCGATACGTCGCCGTCGTCGTGAACTCGTCGTCAGCAGCACCCTTGGTAATCGTTAGGCGACCGAAGAACTCCCCGCGCCCCGGCTCCCGACCCGCGAGGAGCCACATCCCCGTGATCGGCGCTGCGCGCATCGTGGTCGACCACGCCGTCCACTCCGGGGTTCGCAGCGGAAACGTCCGGGCCAGGTGGGCGATCGCCTGATCCATCGGATGCGGCTGGCCCGCGCTGTCCGGCGGCGGCGGACCGAAGCGCCGGAACCCCTGAAAGTCAGACACCGGATAGTACCCGCGGTGCGTGGCGACGAGCAGATCCCACTCCTCGCGTGTGCGCCGCTGCGTAATGACTCGGCCTAACGAGTGGCAAGCTTTGCAGACCGTCTCGGTACGGTTGTCGGCGGTGTAGCGATGGTCGATCATCCGGCGCTCCACTTCGAAGCGCCCGGGTCGCAGCTCTTCAGGTGCAACGCCCTGCTGATTCGCTAGATACTTCACGATCTCGCGCGCTTCCGCCGGCTCCACGCGCACATCGTTCAGTGTCACCATTCGACGGATGGATGTTTCCCACCCTTCCGGCGTTTTGCGCATATACGACAGCCGGCTCATCATCCCCGTCGAGTCGCGTTTATGACAACGCGCACAGCGCTCGATCGTCTTCGCGTGATGGATCGCAAAGCCCGTCGTGGTGTCTTTCGGCGGCTGCGTCATCGCCAGCTGAGACGCGAACAGCGTCGCGCCCACGGCGGCAAGACAATTTCGGGCGATGCTACGGTTCACTGACTAGCGCCTCGACTCGTCGGCGTCGCGAGGAATTACGAACAGCGCAAGAAGGCTGTCAAGCAAATTCCAGTACGCGTCGCCCGATGAGTAGCGCAAGCGCGCCGAGAAAGTCCGGCAGCGGTACAGGTGCGATTCGTTGACAGTACATCTCAAAGAGGTCTGGCACTTGATGGGCGCTCGGTGCCAGCGCCGTCAGCCTCACGAGATCGATGGTGCGGATGTAGCGGACGCCACGCTTGGAGGGCGCGATCCGCAAGCACTTCTCCAGCACCACGCGATCTTCGAGGATCGCTGGCTGATGCACATACTCGAGTCCGGCGCCCGCTGTCAGTGTGAGCGACTCGCGTCGTTTGAGCTCATCAAACGCAGCGCGGATTGCGGGATCGGCCCGCAAAAGCTCTATATCGAAGCCATCGTTAGGTTCGGCCGCGTCGTTCACATCGGTCTCGGCGCGAGCCATCCAGAAGTCCGACGTCGCGTCAGCCCCGAGTGCGGCTTGCGCGAGCTCCACGCGCCGCCGTTCCAGTGCGTCGTACATCGCGCGCTCACGCGACTCATAGAGTTCGAGCGCCGGCCTGAGCATAGATGCGTCCGCCAGACAGGTCCTGACCACAACGGCCGCGAGCCACGCCGAAGCGAGCGCCTTTTTGATGCCAAACGACGATAGCGGGTCGACGAAGCTGGCAGAATCTCCGACGAGCAAGACACTCGGCGCGGCTACTTGATGTGCTCCGTATGGCGAGGCATCGCGCGCGAACGGCGCCTCGATAAGCGTTGCCCCACGCGTAAGCGCGTAGAGTCCAGGGGCACGGGCCAGCTGTGCGCGATATGCGTCATCGAGCAACGCGTGCGAAGAGACCGTCGTTAGGTGCGGATCGAGCATGACCGTGACGTGTCTCCGGATTCGCGACACCGGCACCGACCACGCCCATCCGTCCGAATGGCTTTCCACCACAGTATGCGACGGGTCGGGAAGTCCCCAGCCGTCGGCTCGCTCCCAAACGCCGGCAATCGCGAGGGTGCGAAGCTGCGGGACCGCTCGGCGCCATCCGAGGCGTGCGACAACTCCCGTGCGCCCAGAGCAATCGAGTACCCAGCGCGCCCAGCAGTCGCCATCGCCGCTAGGGCGCCGGTAATGCGCGACCCCAGCTTGCACACCGATCACGGTGGCACCGTCGATTAGCACGACACCGCTGTTGACTGTGGCGTTGAGCATCACGCTGTTGAGATGACCGCGGTCGACCTGGTAGCCTAACGCGCCGTCTTTGTAGTAGGCGTGACGCAGTTCGGCGCCCGTCGCCGTGCGCCGGTAGTCCCAGAGAACGGTGTTTCCTGTGGAGCGTTGAAAGCCCGCGGCATCGATCACGGGGCGCCAGTTGAGGTGCTCGAGGAGGCGCGACGCGCTCGGTGGGATGGACTCGGCGAGACTGGGCGCCGGCGCGTGGCGTGTGATCAGGGTGACGCTGTGCCCCCACCGCGCGAGTAACCGCGCCGCCGAGCAACCCGCTGGTCCCGCTCCAATGACGGCGACGTCGCATCCCGCGGGTTCGTCGCGTGAACGCTCGAGAGGGGCATCATCGGCCACGGTGTGGAGACCCCAGTCCAGACCGGTGGCGTCACACGCCATAGCGGTAACAAGAACACAGTCTTGACAACTTTTCTTTGTCGGCACACATTGCCTGAGATTTCACCGGCGACACTCGGACGCCACCATGCCGACAGTCTCATCGCTACGCGTACTGCGGGGCCAATCGCAGGCCGCATCCCTGCTGGACAACACCCGGCGGCAGTTGATCGAGCACCTCGCGGAGCCTGACTCCGCCGCCGGCCTCGCACGAAAGCTCGGGACGTCTCGCCAGCGCATCCGCTACCACCTGAGCCAGCTCGAGCGTGAGGGGCTGGTGGAGCTCGTTTCTGAACGTCGCAGCGGGAACTGTGTCGAGCGGATCGTCCGGGCGACGGCGCGTTCTTTCGTCATAAGTCCTGAGGCGCTTGGCCTGCTCGGCCAGCCCGCGGAAAGCGCAGGCGATCGCTTTAGCGCGGCCTATTTGATCGGGAGTGCCGCCCTGGCGGTCCGTGATGTGGGCGCGTTGGATGCGCGCGCGCAAGGCGAGGGGAAACGGCTCGCCACCGTCACTGTGGAAGCGGAGGTGCGCTTCGCCACGCCGGAAGCACGCGGTGCCTTCGCGACTGAGCTCACAAATGCACTGGCGACGCTGGCCGCCAAGTACCACGACGAGCGCGCGCCGTCGGGGCGTTCGTATCGCCTAACGGCGCTCGCCTACCCTATATCGACGGCCGTATTGCCAACCGAACTACCGTCCAAGGAGAAGGCCGATGCTCAAGCTGATGGGGGAGGAGACGATGCCTGACGAAACGCGCGCCGTTGAGGTGACACTCGACATTGACGCGGCGCAGGATGCCGTTTGGAATGCGCTCAGCGACGCAAGGGAGCTTGTGCGCTGGTTCCCGTTCCAGGCCGCCGTGACGCCTGGGCCTGATGGATCGGTGCAGTGGTCGTGGGATGGTAAATGGACGTGGGAGTCCAAGATCGATGCCTGGGAGCCTGGACGGCGGCTCAGACTCGTGCAGGACCAGCAGCGGCCATTCGACGTCGAAGGCGGGCTGTTGCCGCCCGGTGAGGTTGCGGCCGCGCACATGGTCATGGATTTCACCTTGGAAACCGTCGCGGGAAAGACGCGGCTGCGTCTCGTCCATTCCGGCTTCAGGCGTGGTGGTGCGTGGGACGACGAGATCGACGGCGTGCGGGTCGGCTGGAACAATGAGTACGCGGCTTAGCGTTCTATCTCGAACGACACCGCGGGAAAGACCGTCATTTCGCTAGCGCACAGCTAACGTCCGGTGATTCACAGGAAAATGTCTGGCGACGACTGCTTGGCAGCGGCGCACTCACCGTGTTGCCGGCATCACCCACGGTCGGCGAGCGCTACACAGCCGCGGTATCGACGGGCGATCGCTTCGACGGTATCGTGCGGCACTATATCCCCAATCGGGACCTTACCGGCACCGTGCGCGCCTTCGATGATGGTGTGTTGCGGATCAGCTCGCACCGCGCTGCCGGGAAGACTGGCCTTCAAGTTTTCGTCGCCACATATGACGCTCGCTATGCGCCGGAGATCGCGGCGCTTGGGAAACGGACGCAGAAGTTGCTGGACGGCATTTTCGGAACGACGTAGTCCGGTCGTCGTACTGACTCCGCGTTAGGTGGATCGCCTAACGCGGGAGTCAGGTGCCGGCACGTCGGGGGAAGAGGCTGCGGCTTCACTTCGCTGGCTCGCGCTCTTTCTCATTCCCTTCTGCGTACTGGCGGTAGTGCATTGGGGCTGGTCCCCACGTGCCTCGGCGGGGGACTACGCGCAGTATCTCTTGCACACGCGCGCGCTGGTGGAGGGGCGGGCGTACGGCGACATTGGGTACATCTACCACCCTGCCGCCGGGCTGATAGGTCCGCCGGCTCTGCCGCCCGGTCTGCCACTCACATTGGCGCCGATCGTCGCGATTGGCGGAGTCCACTCACCGCTCGTTAGGCTCCTCATGCTCGCGAGCGTCGTGGCGTTCGCGACGCTCGTCACCTGGCGTCTCGCGCGCGAGGTGCAGCCGTGGCAAGCCGCCTTCGGCGCTGCGTGCGCCGCGTACGCGCTGGAAGTCACGCTGGCAACGGTGGCTCCCCTCTCCGACCCTGGCTTCGCGGCCTTGATCTGGGGGACAATTGTCGCCGTCGACCGCGAAGGGTCCTGGACATGGCGGCGGGTTGTTCTCGTAACCGCGTTAGGCTTTGCCGCCATGGCCTATCGCACGGCGGGGGTCGCGCTCATCCCCGGACTGCTGCTCTACGCTCTTGTTCAACGTCGCCGGTTCGGTGTACTGCCGTTCACGCCGGCCGCGCTGTGGATCGCCGCAGGCCTGGTCGCCTTGGCCGCCGGTTTCGTGAACATCCCATTCGGCGAACGCATGGCCCGTAGCATCGCCGACGTTAGCGAGCACATCGACACGTTCGTCGACCAATATCGCCTCGCCCCACTCTACGCGTGGTTGTATCCCTTCGAAAACAACCGCGCGAACGACCTTTATCATCTAGTCGCCGCTGTGCCAACGCTCGTCGGAATGGCGCACCTGCTCTGGCATGCGCGCCGCTCATTTCTCGTTGCCATGACAGCGGCATACTGCCTCTTGCTGTTGGTCGCGCCGGTGGCGGAGCCGCGTTATGCATGGCCGCTGTATCCGCTGGTGGGAACATCACTCGCGTACGGCGCGACGCGCATCATGCAGCGCGTGGCGCGACGCTGGACACCACGAACCGTCGCGTTAGCCGCTGGCGCGCCGCTCGCTTTCGTGCTGCTCGTCGCCCTGGCCAAGGATGCGCGGCGCCCCATGCCCGCGTCTTTCGTTAGGCACCCCGATGCCATCGCTCTCTTTGGTTGGCTGGCGCAGCACCGTGAAAACGCACCGGCCGATGCGCCACTACGCATCGCGTTCTTCAACCCGCGGATCGTGACGCTGGAAACGCGGGTGCCGGCGATGGGCATCGTGCCGCGCACGCCGCCGGGGATAGTGACGGCGCTGCGTCAGTCACGCGTGACACACTTGATCTGGCAGGGCGTCGCCATGGGGGGAGGCGACACGGCGGTGCGTCTCCCCTGCGTACAACGCGTTGCAAACAGGCTCCCGGATCTGTATCCCGACTTCTTCACAGTCGAGTACCGCAACCCCACATTCCGAGTGTACCGCTTTCACCCAGCGGCGACGTTCAGTGACAGCGCGGGTGAACCGATCAGCTGGAGCGCGTGTTAGGCGGCCACGGGAGCATGGGTCGCGTCCCAGCGTACGAGGCGGCGTACAAGTCACTCCAGGAGGGGATGACGCAGAGTGATTTCGCGCGGCGCGTGTCACAAGCACATCGTCAGCTCGGCTTCGAGGGGGGAGCCGGCGTTCAAGTCGGTCAGTATTCGGCGCTGCCGCACGGTTCGGTCACGCCGCAGACCATTGCGCAGGGTTCCATCTTGCTCATCGACGGCGGCTGTAAAGTCGAAGGGTATACCTCGGACATTTCCCGCACGTTCGTGTTAGGCAAAGCGAGCGACAAAATGAAGCGTGTGTTCGAGATCGAGCATGCGGCGCAGACCGCGGCACTGAAAGCGGCCCACCCTGGACTGCCTGGTGAGGCTATTGATGCGGCAGCGCGCAAGGTGATCGAGGATGCAGGCTACGGCCCCGGGTACAAGTTCTTCACCCATCGCGTCGGACATGGGATGGCCATGGACGGTCACGAGTGGCCGTATCTGGTCAAAGGAAACAAGCTCGCGCTGGCACCTGGGATGACGTTCAGCGACGAGCCCGGGATCTACATTCCCGGCGAGGTCGGCGTGCGGCTCGAGGACGACATGGTCATCACTGAAAACGGCGCCGAGTTGTTCACGCCGCAAAGCCCGTCGTTAGAGGATCCTTTCGGAACCGGGAGTGCTGCCTAACGAGCACAGTGCAGTCTTCGTTTACCGGACGGACTGCCATAGTGCTGAGCTCCTCAACGAAGCTTGCCGTGTCGGGCTGACAGTCATTGGTACGGAGTGCCTGCGGTAACCGTAGCCACTCGTAGTTCAATAGCGCGCAGCTGAGCCGGCAACTTCGCAGCGGACTGCGCGGTACAGCGACCGCCCAAGCTCTACTGTGCGGGTGCCAGGCACGCCCCCTGCATTTCCGTTAGGCGGACAACTGGTGTTCCCTCCTGCACGCGCCCTCGTGGCGCGTTCCCCCGCACAATTGCCGATGAAGTCCAAGCCACGCTTCTCTAGGTGGGACTATCCTGTCTTCTGCGCGCTGACAGCCGTGCATCTGTCAGTGCTTGCTGTCGTTTTCCTCCGCTGGCTCGAAAACGGCAATTCCGGCGTGGCGAATCCTCTGGTTCTCGTCGTGCTCGGTACCGTGATGTTGCAGTTCGTGCTGTGGGAATGGCGCTGGCTGGCCCTTCCACTCATGCGCGTGCCGCAGCCGAGCGCCGCGCGACAAGGAGTGCGTGTCGGTGTGGCGGTGACGTTCGTGCCAGCTGCAGAATCGATCGAGATGTTGGAGAGGACCGTCGCTGCACTCGTCGCGATGCAGTCCCCGCACGATACGTGGGTGCTGGACGAAGGCGACGACATTCGCGTTAGGCGGTTATGCGAGCGGACTGGCGCCAAGCACTACTCACGCTTCGGCAAATCGCGCTACCAGCAGCAGGACGGACGGTTCAAGTCCGGCACGAAGTATGGCAACTACAACGCGTGGCTCGAGGAGACCGGCTACGTGTCGTACGATATTGTCGTCTCTTTCGACAGTGATCACGTCGCGAAGCCGGACTACCTCGTCCAAGTCATCGGATACTTCGACGACGAACAGATCGGCTACGTACAGCCTTCGCAGGTTTATTCGAATCAGGGCGCGAGCTTCGTCGCGCGCGCCGCGGCTGAAGAGACGTACGCCTATTTCTCCTCAGTTCAGATGACAGCGTACGCGGTCGGCTATCCCATTGTCGTTGGCTGCCACAACGCCCATCGCGTTACGGCGCTGAAAGAGATCGGTGGATTCGCGGCGCATGAAGCCGACGATATGGTAATGACGCTGATGTACCGCACACATGGTTGGCGCGGCGTGTTCGTGCCGAAGATTCTCGCTCGCGGCCTAACGCCGGTGTCGTGGAGCTCCTATCTGAACCAGCAGCGCCGCTGGGCACGCTCGGTGCTCGACTTTAAGCTGCGAGTCTTTCCGAAGCACGCGCGCCGTCTTCCATTCCTGGAGCGGGTGCTCACGTACGTTCACGGCATCTATTACTTGCGCGGTCCGATGATTGGCTTGCAGCTCGCGCTTGTGACGCTCATGCTGGCGACGTCCTGGCTTCCGGTGGGATCCGGCAGCGGTCTTATCTGGGGTGTCGGCGCGATCTGGCTGACAGTTTTCATGTGCGATCTGTTCCGCCAGCGCTTCTACCTCGATGTGAAGAATGAGTGGGGGCTGCACTGGCGCTCCGCCTTTGTTTCGCTGGTCAAGTGGCCCTATTTCATTCTCGCGTTAGGCGACGCGCTGCGGGCACAATACGGCACGTACATCCTGACGCCGAAAGGCAAACCCGCGTCCAAGGCGGTCGGCTTCGGTATCGTACACGCCGTCGTCGGTGCTGTCGTAGGGACCGCGTGGCTGATACACCTCGCCATTGCGCCGGCTTCGTTCCTGCCCATCCACATCGCCGCGGCGGTCGCTGTGTTGACGTCGTTCATGGCCGCCATCACGTCTACATGGACGTTCGCGCCAACGTACGTCGCTTCGACGCAACGCGTCGTGCGCCGTGAGGTGCCTTTGCGACGCGATGTGGGCGTCGCGGTGCCGTTGTCGGTGGAACCGCTACCGGCTCTCGCTAGGCATATGTCGCCGCTGGCGCGTCCATCGAGTGAGGAGCAGCTCCGCGCCCTCGGTTAGTACGAGCGGGCGCCCGGGGTGGTACTCCACTCGCTAAAGAGCGCGCGACACTCTTCGGAGAGGACACCTGCCACGAGCTGCACGTGGCTGCGGCCGATTCGCAGCACCTCAGCGGCCGGCAGGTGCAGTTCGTTGAAGCCGGCGGCAGCCGCATCGGCTATCGTGGCGCCGAAATACACTGTTTCGACGCGCGCCCAATGCAGAGCGGCCATGCACATGGGGCATGGCTCACACGTCGTCGCGACCTCTGCCCCCGTTAGGTGGACATCGCCAACTGCTTGGCACGCTTGCCGCAACGCGTTGATCTCGGCGTGCGCCGTACAGTCGGTTGTGAGTAACACCACGTTGTGCGCGGCGGCGATCACTTTGCCGTTCAGGCTGATGGCACAACCGAAAGGGCTCTGACCTTTCTTCACGCCTTCGCGCGCAGCCGCGACGGCGAGTTCCATCAACGATTCCGGCGCGACCATAGTCGTTAGCTCTTAGAGCTCGTAGCGCGTTGCTGTCAAGGCTCCTACTAAGGACTAAGAGCTCAGACCTAAGAGCTATGAACTGAAGACTACGCCGCCGCCTCCAGCTGCGGGACCGCATCCATGAACGCCTCGTACACGCCCTCGTCCCAATAGTGCTTTGACTTCCGTATCTCCTCCATTGCCACCGGCCAGGGCATCGCCCCACGGTAGCTCCGCGTCGTCGTCAGCGCGTCGAACACGTCGACCACACAGATCACCTGCGCGCGCAGTGGAATTTCATCGCCGCGCAGTCCGTCCGGGTAGCCGGAGCCGTCGTACTTCTCGTGGTGCGAGCGGATGATGGGTTTGATATCCCAGGGAAACTCGATGTCCTTGAGCAGCTCGATCCCGTACAGCGGATGCAGCTTCATGATCTCGAACTCTTCTTTCGTTAGGCGCGCCGGTTTGTTCAAGATCTCATGCGGAATGCGCACCTTCCCGACGTCGTGCAGATAGGCGCCTAAGTGTATCGCGGTGAGATCCTCGTCCGACAGGCCAAGGGCGTTCGACACCGCAACCGCGTAGCTGGCCACGCGCTCACAGTGGCCGAACGTGTAGCTGTCGGCCGATTCGATCGACTGTCCCCACTCGCGCACGACGGCCATGTATACGCCTTCCAGGTCCGACACTTTGCGTGTCACATCGACCAGGTCGACGCGCGCATCGACACGACCGAAGAGACGGTGCGACACGTTGAGCAGACGCAGCGCGTCCTGATTGCGCCCTAGTGTGCGGTACAGCTGAGCCAGTTCGCGCGATGCTTCCGCTTCGGCGAGAGGATTCTGAATGCGCTGAGCGACCTCGATCGCCGCTTTGAAACGCGCCTCCGCCAAGGAGCGGGAGCCGGTCTCGCGGTACACGATGCCGAGGAAGCGGTACGCATCGGCTTTGTAGCGCTCGCCGCCTAGCTGGTTGAACAAACCTAACGCGGACTCAGCGCTCGAGCGCGCTTCGGCGAACTTATTGCGCGCCAGCAACACCTCGCTGCGGTTGAGCAAGCATTGCGCGCGGTGCTCCTCGTCGCCTAACGCATTCGCAATCTCGAGGCTCTGCGCGTAGTAGCGCTCCGCATCGTCCCACCGGCGCAGATCGGCGCTGATCATGCCGAGGTTGTGATAGACCATTCCGCATCCAGGTTCGTCTCGCGCGGCGCGAAACGCTTCCAGCGAGCGTGTGTAGTGATCCAGCGCCGCTGTCAGGTCACCGCGGATATTCGCGATGATGCCAAGATTTGTCTCGATGCGCGCGCGCAGTTTGGGACTGTCGAATTCGAGCGCGAGCGCCTGACGATACCCTTCGGTCGCCGCCGCGATCTGCCCAGCCGTGAGGTCGACCGACGCGCGGGTGTTGAGCGCTTCCGCCGCAAGCAGTGGGTCACCCGTTCCGCTCGCGACGGTGAATGCCCGCTGGCAGAGGACGTACGCCTCGACGTCATTCCCCGACTTGTGCCGAATCACCGCCAGCGCACGCAGGGACTCCACGAGGATTCGGGTCTCACCTTGGGCCTCACATGCACGAACGGCGGCCTCGTATTCCGCCGCCGCTTCTTGCACCCTGCCCGCCCGCTCGTGCACTCGCGCACTATCGAAAAGATCGCGGCACGAATCCTCGTCGGATCCGTGCCGCTCCATGGTTGCTGCGGGGGGGGGAGGAGCGGGGCGCCGCATCTCACGATGCAGACGCCCTTCGCTCTAGTAGGCAACCATGTAACTGGAGAAGTGGTTGAGCGGCGCGCTAACAGTCTTGTTCCAGCCGAGATTGATTGACAGCAGCCACTCGAGAATGTTCAGGTTCTGATCGACGTAGACGATCTTCGGCTTGATGGCAGTGAGGAGGCCGTTGCAGTGCGCATAGCTCAGCGTGAGCACCGGCTTCATGTTGTTCGTGAACTGCATGCCGTGCGGCTTGAAGGTCACCTGGGCATACTTCGAAACCGGCGCCTCAGCCGTGATCACCGTGGCCTTGCTTAGCGCTCCGGGGGGGAAGTAGAGCGTGTGCGGGCCAACCCGCAGCACCCCGCCCAACGGACCAATCGTTTCCACGTCGGACGCGTACGGGAGGGGGCGGCAGGTAAGCAGCAGGCCTTTGACAACGCCGGTCACCCCGCCGAGCAAGTCGCCCACGAGGTTCGCGCTGTAGGACATCATGAGGGAGTCATAGACTCCCGCGCTGGCCAGGGCTGCGTCTGCAACTCGCGTCTGCTCAGCACTGAGCGCAGAGTCGAGCTGTTGCGTCGTTAGCTCTGATTGATCCGAGTTGGCCGCCGTGGGCTGCAGGTCCTTTCCGCAGGCCGCGACCGTGAGCGCCAATGCGACGCCGAGCAGTCGGAAGAGGTGGCGGTCGATTCTCATTGAACGGCTCCGTGCGTTTTCCAAAACGCTTTGTCGGTTGAGCTGATGTGCGCCGGAGTCCGCGGGATTGGGGACCTTGGCACGCTCATCCTTAGGCAACCCACGGGCCGCAAACTGCGATGGATTCGCCACTTAGCGCCTATCGGGCAGAATGTCTGTGACGTTCCGGCCGCGCGCCGTCATATCGGGCGAGGTGACCGAGTAGGTCGGAAAGTCTGCCTCGCGGTGCTAGCCCAGTTTGTGATCCAGGTCCCGCCTCGAAGGTGCGGTGTTCAGACCAGAATGCTGTGTTGAACCAACAGTCCTAGCACTTAGGTCTCAGCTCTTAGGCTGGGTCGTAGCAAAGAGCTAAGAGCTACGACCTCGCGGTTCTGCGATGACCCTCCCCCCGCGCACGGTCGCGCCGATGACGATCGCAGCGCTGATAAGCACCACGTTCTTGATGATGTACTGCCCCTCCAGCGTCGGCGCGATCGGGATGATTCGGAATACCTCATCCGGGAAGAACACGAGCGGGAGTAGCGTTCCGGCCATCTGGACCCACAACAGCAGTAGCGTGGTGCGTAGAAGCCGCCCAACCAGGAGTCCTAGTCCAATTAGAGTTTCCCAGGTAGCGAGGACGTAAATCGCGGTAGCGTCTGAAAGCGCAGCGCCAGACAGGATCCTGATCGTCCGCGTAGCCAAGTCCGTCGCGGGGCTGATCCCGGGGAAGAACTTGAGGGCGCCGAACCAGAGAAAGACGACGCCGAGGCTTATGCGAAGTAGGGTGACCCCGTGGTCCGCCATGAGTTGGGTGAATCGGCGGTCCACGCGATGGTACAGCCCCACGAGGTCAGTCACGTATCTCCCGCCACCTCTGCGCTGCCGCTCATAGCTTGGAGATAGGTGCGATCCCACGCCGCCGGAATGCTTTCGCGAGGCGAGTACGGCCCAGGGGTGTACGCGCGCGAAGCGACGCCAAGCTGACTCTGTTCGCAGATCGCCCAGTCCTGCCTGTTGGTGACGTCCCAGAACTCGATGGCGCCGCTCGGATCGAATTCCGGGTGCCGCACCGAGTCTGGGTGGAAGAGCCAGTCGGACACGACGTGCGTTTGCGTGGGTGCAATCGGCCAGACCATGTACGAGACGACATAGTCTGGGTGCAGGCTCAGCATCATGTTCGGGAAGAAACTGTAGTAATACGCGCGGTGCAGGTCATCGCCCGACAGATCGCCGACGAGTGGCCCGCACGCCCTGCCGGAGACAGTCGCGCTCTCGTTAGGCTGCGCGATCTCCATGTACCCACCCAGAAACGGCCCGTCGATCAAATCGTTCGCGCCACTGGTGTATGGAAGGACTTTGGACAGCAGCGGGTGGATCGTCGGGCAGTGCAGGCATTCATTGTAGTTCTGGAGCACCAGCTTCCAGTTCGCCTGTACGTCATACGTAATTCGCCTAACGGTTGTCAGCTGCGGCAAGTTGAAGCGCGCGAATCGCCCTAACACCGGAGCGAATGCGTGTTGGAATGGTTTCGGCTGGCGCGAGAGATTCACAAAGACGAAGCCTTCCCATTCCGCGACTCCGGCTCGAACGAGCGAAAAGTCTTCGCGATCGAAGCCCTCGACGTCTTGCATCGTGGGGGCCCGCAGCAGCGACCCGTCCAACGCATACGTCCACGCGTGGTACGGGCACTGGATCGTTTCGCCGAATTCGCCTTTTGCCTCAGTACACAGCCGCGTACCGCGGTGGCGGCAGACGTTGAAGTGAGCATGCAAAGTGCCACTCGTGCGATCACGCACGACGATCACGCTCTCGGCGCCGATGTTGGCAACCATGAAGCTTCCTGGCGTAGCGAGCTGCTCTGCCCGGCCGATACAGAGCCAGTGCTCGGCGAAAATTCGCGTCCGTTCAGCAGCGAGCATATGCGGAGCGAGATAGCAGTATTGCGGCAGCGTCTTTGCGCCTGGCACATAGCTATCGACGGTGCGAACGAACGTGGCCATACTTCGCGAGCGTTAGAGGTTTAAGCGTTAGGCGGCTGGTGGCGCCGCGGGCGCACGTTCCCGGCGCCCCGCACGGAGGATCTCACGGGACGCTAACATCGCAGCCGGTAGCGGCATGCCAGGGTGGCATCCACGGCCGCTGAGAAACAACCCTGCGATCGTATTGTAGCGGTAGCGGCTCAACGCGGGGACCGGGCGCATGAAAAGAATCTGGTCCAGCGCAAGTTCGCCATGCGTTAGGCTCCCTTCGCTGGCGCCGTACCGTTGCTCGATGTCCAGCGGACTCAACACTTGCCGGTGCAAGACGCGACTCGTCAATCCGGGGATGAAGCGTTCCAGCGTCCGGAGAACTGTATCGCCGAGTGCGTCGCGGGCGGCGCTGTCCCAGGTGCCTGTTTTGAGGTGATACGGCATCCACTGAGCGAGGACGGAAATGGCGACGCGATCGCCGTTGCGCAGTGACGGATCCATGGCGCTCGGTACGCGGATCTCGAGGGCGGGGTCTTCCGAGATCGCGCCGTGCTTGGCGCAATCGTACGCGCGCTCCAGGTAGCTCATGGACGGTGCGACGACCAATGTCCCGTGGACCATTCGCTCCGCGTTAGCCATTGGCACTGCTCCGTCGAGTACGAGGTTGACTTTTGCCGCGGCGCCGCGCAGGCGCACGTTGCCTATCGCTCGCGATAGCTCGGGCTCGACGTAGATGGGATCGATGAGGTCATGGATCGTACGGCGTGGATCGAGGCTGGAGACAACGATCTCGGCGGTGACTTCTTCCCCGGACTCCAGGACCACACCACGTACACCGTCGTTGCGCACTGCGACCTGTGCGACCGGCGTGCCCGTTCGAATCGTCACGCCGCTCGCCTTAGCAGACGCTGCGAGTGCGGAGACCAGCGCCCCTACTCCGCCCCGCGCTGTCTGCATGAAGCGCACGCTGCCAAAGTAGCCACCGACGTGGTGGTGCAAAAAGAGAAATGCCGTCGCGCCGGACTTTGGACCCTGAAGAATGCGTGAAACGCCGCGCGCGGCGAGCAGGCCTTTGAGCGTTGGGTTCTCGAACGTCTCATCGAGCATGTCCGCAATGCTCATCGGGAGCGTACGCAAGACGTCGAACATTCCTTGGCGGCCTAACGAGCGAGCTCGGCGGCCTAACGCCAACATCGTGAGCATGTTGCCCGCGCCAGTTGCGAAGAGACTTGGCGCGGGCACGTCGTACAGCGCGTTCAGGAAGCGACTGAGCTTCATCACCCGGCGCGCAAAAGGCACCCAGGCCTGCGCGTCCTTCGCGGAAAACCTTTTGAGGTCCGATGCAACTTGATTGTTGTGGCCGTAGATCGAAATGCACTCCCCTTCCCCTGGAGGAATGAGTGCGCTCGAGCGCGCGAGCGGCAACAGCTCCAGACCGTGGCGCGTGAGATCCAGTTCCATCACCAAACGATCCGGCACCCACCCCAACTCGTGGTCGACGATATCGTGCCGGAGGCCCGGCATGAGCTCTTCGGTGCTCGTTAGGCCGCCCAGCTGCTCGCGCGCCTCCATCAACGCGACCTGCCAGCCACGTTTCGCCATGAGCGCCGCTGTCGCCAAGCCGGCGACGCCACCGCCGATGACAATCGCGTCGAACGCTGTCTTCGTCATGCGGGCCAGTCGCGCAACATCGTTAGCGCAGCCAACCTGCCCGAGGCGCCCATGATCCCGCCGCCAGGATGCGTGCCGGAGCCGCACTGATACAGGCGATCGATCGGCGAGCGGTACTTCGCGTAGCCGGCGGCGGGACGGAGAAAGAAGAGCTGATCCAGCGCGAGCTCGCCCTGGAAGATGTTTCCTTCGGTGAGGCCCGTTATGCGTTCGATATCGGCCGGCGTCAGCACCTGCCGCGCGATGATCGTCTCCTTGAGATTCGGCGCAAAGACGGATAGGGCGTCGATGACAGCATCGCCGAACGCCTCTCGTTTGGCGCCATCCCATCCGCCGTCGATGTTGAACGGCGCATACTGACAGAAGATCGACATCACGTGGCGACCAGGCGGTGCCATCGTCGGGTCGATCATGGATGGTATCACGACATCCATGTACGGTCGCCGAGAGAAGGAGCCGTGCTTCGCATCGTCGTACGCCGTTTCCACGTAGTCGATGCTCGGGCTGACGGAGACTGCTCCGCGCAGGTAGCGCTCCGGCGGCACCGGCACACCGCCCCACCGCGCAATGTTGCTTGCCGCCATACATGTGAAGCGCGGCAGCTCGGATAGCGCCAGGTTGACCTTGCCGGAAGAGCCGCGCGCTTTGAAGCGCCGAATACTCGTTAGGAAATCATCCGGCAGTGTGTTCGCGTCGAGCAAGCTGAGGAACGTGCGCTTAGGATCGAGCCCCGACACAACGATGTCGGCGAAGTATTCGTCCCCTGCAGCGACAACTACACCGACCGCACGACCATTCTTCACGATCACATTGGTGACCGGCGCGTCGAGTTTGATCTCGGCGCCGAAGCCGCGCGCAGCACCGGCGATCGCTTCACTGACGCCTCCTGTTCCGCCTTTCTGGAATCCCCATGCCCGGAAGGCGCCGTCGATCTCCCCCATATAATGATGCAGCAGCACGTAGGCGGATCCCGGGGAGCGTGGCCCCAGGAATGTGCCGATGATACCGCTAGCCGATTTGGTGGCCTTGAGGACGTCCGTCTCGAACCATTCGTCGAGGTAGTCGGCGGAGCTCATGGTCATGAGCTTGTGCAGCGCGTAGAAGCGATCCTCGCCTAACGAGCGTATGTGCCCGCCGAAGCGCGCCAGGGCGATGAGCTCGCGCGGGGAAAGCGACGTCGGGTCCGGCGGCAGCATGGCCAGGATCGGCTTCACCGCGTGCGCCATATGGTGCATCAGGATCCCGAACTCGTCGTACCGCTCCGCATCGAGCGGCGAGTGCCGGTATAGCTCGCGCTGCGACTCGTCGTGATCCCCCCACGCCGCGAGATAGTTGCCGTTAGGCAGCGGCGTTATCGTAGACTCCAGCGGCAGGATATGCAGCCCGTGCCGTGGAAGCTCCAACTCGCGGATGATCTCGGGGCGCAACAGACTCACCACATACGAGAACTCGGAAAACTTGAAGCCTTTGTGGATCTCCTCAGTGACCGCCGCACCGCCGACGAGATGTCGCTTCTCGCAGACAAGAACTTTCTTGCCGGCGCGCGCGAGGTACGCGGCGCAGACCAGGCCATTGTGGCCGCCGCCGATGATGATCGCATTATAGCGCGCGTGACTTCCGTTCGTCGTCATGCGCGTTTCCGCTCCGGATCGTAGAACGGGAGCTTGCGGACACGCGCGGCGGCACGATGGCGACGGTGCTCCACAGTGATCTCGAACTCGACGCTGCGTCCCGGCGCGGCGATTGGCGCCTCGAGGTGCGCCAGCGCGATGAAGCGCTTGAGCAGCGGCGACCAGGTGCTCGATGTCGCGTAGCCGACCTGCTTGCCGTCGGCGTACACAGGAACGCTCACGCGCGACGCCGTCGCCGAGAGATGGGGCGCGAGGCCCATCGCTTCGAAGACGCGTTCCACGGAGGGCCATTCGATCTCGAGGCCGACGAGCTGCCACGCCGGCCCCTTGGCCTTCTCGTCGCGCAACGCGCGCGCGCCGTTGAACTGATCCTTGTCGAGCTTGACCGTCCAGCCTAACGAGAGCTCGAAGGGGGAGGAGAGCTGCGCTGGAATCAGCGCTCGGCGCGCAGAGATATAGTCGACATCGAGCAGGATCAGCCCAGCCTCGATTCGGGCGATGTCGAGGGCGAATATGCCGGCCGGAGTGATGCCGTAGGGGCGACCTGCCGCGATGAGCGCATCCCAGACCGGCAGGGCGTCGGCGGCATCGGCCCAGACCTCGTAACCGAGGTCCCCGGTGTAGCCGGTGCGTGAGATCGTTACGGCGCTGCCACCGATCGTCGCGTTCGTTAGCCGGAAGTATTTGAGTCCCTTGAGATCGCGCTCGGCGGCGTGTTCCAGGATTGTGCGCGACAGCGGTCCCTGCAACGACAGCGCGGCGACGGAGTCGGACGCGTCTTCCAGGTCGACATGCATCCCGCGAGCGTTGTCGTGAAGCCACGCCAGGTTCGGCTCTGCGCTCGTTAGGCGGTATTGCTGCTCGCCGAGGCGGTGCAGCGTGCCGTCGTCGACAACCTTGCCGCGCGAGTCGCACCACGGCGTGTACAGCACCTGACATGGCTGGCACGACGCCACACTGCGCGTGACGACACGGTCGAGCATGCGCGTCGCGTCACGCCCAGTGACATTGTACTTCTTGAGCGGAGAGACGTCGAAGAGTGCCGCCGAGCTGCGGATCGCATGGTATTCCCGCTCGTGCGACATCTCGTAGGCGCTGGCGACCAGAAACCCCGACCAACGGCGCCACTGCTGCGCCTCCATGAGCGCAGCCGTTCGAGCGTGGAATGGGGTGTGCCGGAGCATGCGTGGTGAGTTGCGGGTGAGCGGCCAAGAATAATTCACGCGCAGCGGTTCGTGAGTGCAGGCGACGCCATATATTTTGCGCAACCGGAGGGGACGTGGGCGGGCTATCCTCAATCCCCTATCCTCTAGCCCCTTAGTTGTTCGTATGGCCGGTCACAGTAAATGGAAGCAGATCAAGCACTACAAGGCTGCCGCCGATGCCAAGCGCGGCGCCCTGTTCACCAAGCTCATTCGCGAAATCACCGTCGCAGCAAAGCAGGGTGGCGGCGATCCTAACGGCAATCCGCGTCTCCGCACCGCGATCGATACGGCCAAGAACGCGTCGATGCCGAAGGACAACATCGACCGCGCGATCAAGAAGGGTACTGGTGAGCTCGAGGGCGTTGAGTACCACGAGGTCCTCTACGAAGCCTTCGCTCCAGGAGGCATCGCCCTCATGATCCAGGCGCTCACCGACAACGCCAACCGGACCGTCGCCGAGGTGCGCCACCGCCTCTCACGCAACGGCGGCAACCTCGGCGCAACGAATTCGGTCGCCTGGATGTTCGAGCGGCAAGGGCAGATCTATGTCAGCGCGGCAACGTACCCTAACGAAGATCAGGTCATGGAAGCTGCACTCGACGTCGGCGCCAGTGATTTCCAGCGCGAGGACGACCAATACGTCATATCGACGGAGGCGGCAGACTTTCACACCGTGCGCAGCGCGCTGGCTGCGAAGGGGGTGACCCAGGCCGATGCGGAGATTGCGTGGATTCCGCGTCAGACGGTACGCGTAGACGGAAAGGACGCCGAATCCGTGATCAAGCTGATCGAGGCGCTGGAGGAGCTGGACGACGTGCAAAAGGTTGACGGCAACTTTGATATGGACGTATCCGCGATGACCGCCTAACGTTCAGACGTGCTCTGTCTCGGGATCGATCCCGGAACGGCCGTCACCGGCTATGGCGTCGTGCGCAGCGCGGCGCCCGGGGTCCTCTCCCTCGTCGAATGCGGAGTGATCCGCACGCGTCCGCGCGATGACCTCCCCGCTCGCCTTGTTGAGATCTTCGACGGCGTGCGCGAGCTGATCGCGCGCCACGTCCCCACGCTAGTCGCTGTCGAGGATGTTTTCTATCAGCGCAACGTACGTACAACGCTCACGTTAGGACACGCGCGCGGGGTCATCCTGCTGGCGGCACAGCAGGCGGCGCTGCCGATACACGAGTTCGCGCCGGCTGACGTCAAGAAGGCGGTTGTAGGCAACGGAGCGGCGACGAAGGTGCAGGTGCAGTTTATGCTCGCGCAATTGCTGCGCTTGCGAACCGTTCCCGAGCCGTCCGACGCGGCCGACGGCATTGCGGCGGCGGTGACGTGCTTGATGCGCGCGCACCTGCAAACGCGCTTGCTCGCGGGCGCGACTCGTGGCCCGACGACGGTCTCGCTGCCACCGGCATGATTTCGCAGGTCAGCGGCACGCTTGTCACGAAAGGGTTGGACCGTATCGAGGTGACAACCCCCGGCGGGGTGACATACGAGCTGGCTGTGCCGCTCTCGGCGTACGAAGCGCTGCCTAACGTGGGATCGGCAGTCACGTTGCAGACGCACGTCGTCGTGCGCGACGACGAGTGGCAGCTCTTTGGATTTCCCACGGCGCTCGAGCGGCGACTCTTTCGTCGACTGCTGGGGGCGACCGGCGTCGGTCCGGCGCTGGCGCTGGGCATGCTTTCAACGTTGAGCGCCGAACGCGTGCTGCAGGCGATTCAGTCGCGCGATGTGGTGACGCTGCAATCGGTGCCGCGCGTCGGCAAGAAAAAGGCGCAGCAACTCATTCTCGATCTCGCCGAGAAGCTTGGTGACGTGTACGAGTCGGGCGACGCGCCGGCGGGTGTTGGTCGCGACGGCGTGAGCCAGGACGCCGTGCGCGCGCTGGCCGCGTTAGGCTATGCGCAAGGTGACGCCGAACGCGCGGTGCGCGCCGCGATTGACCGCCAACCGGCTGCTCAGCATCGAGCGCCAGACTTGATCCGCGCAGCCCTCGCCGAACTCGCTCAGCGTTAGCGTAGAGCGGCGGCCGGTCGCCGCGAGGCGCGCGCAAAAAGCCACAGCGCAATCACACCGAGAAATGCCGCCGCGTAGAACGGCGCACCGGCCACTTCCACAGTGGCCTCGTCGCGCGTGAAGAATCGAAAGATCTGCGTCATGAACAGCGGACCGACGATTGTCGACAAACTGTACGCACTCGCGACGCCGCCCTGCAGCTCTCCCTGCGCGCTTTCCGAGACCTGCTGTGACATGAGCGAATTGATCGACGGATACACCAGACCCGCAAACGCAAACACCATCATGAACACGTACATCACCCAGCCGCGCGGCGCGATGGCGTACCCGAAAAAACCTAACGAGCCTAGCGTGAGTCCCGTGAGTGCGGCGCGCCGCTCCCCCAGCCGCGGGATGATCACGCGCGTTAGGCCTCCCTGCACGATCGCGATTGTCACTCCGGCGAACGCGAGTGACGCCCCAACGAGTGCCTCCGACCAGCCAAACTTGAACATCGTGTAAAAGGCCCACGCGCTTGGTAGTACCTGGTGCGCGAGCTGCCAGACGAACAGCCCTCCGATCATCGCCACCACACCCGGATACGGTCGCAAGTGCTGCAGCGTCCCTAGTGGATGCGCGCGTGTCCAGTGGAACGGTCGGCGTTTCTCTGAAGGCAACGACTCCGGCACGACGAAGAAGCCGTACACGACGTTGAGCAGCGCGAGTGCGGCTGCCACGAAGAATGGCGCGCGCGGCCCGAGTCCGCCTAACAACCCACCGACGGCTGGGCCGAGTATGAAGCCGATGCCGAACGCCGCCCCCATGAGGCCAAAACTCTGCGCGCGTTTGTCAGGCGGCGTAACATCGGCGATGTACGCAGCTGACGTCGTGTATGCGGCACCCGTGATCCCCGCGACGGCGCGCCCAATGAAGAGCCACACGATCGAGCGCGAATACCCCATCAGCAAGTAGTCCAGCCCGAACGCGGTAAGCGAAAGCAATAGGACTGGTCGTCGACCGAAGCGATCGCTCAGGTTGCCCATGATCGGCCCACAGAAGAACTGCATGATCGCGAACGCGAACAGCAGCCACCCGCCATACACCGAGGCCCTGCTGATGCTTTCGCCCGTGAGCTCCATGATGAGCTCCGGCGTTACTGGGAGGATGATCCCGAAGCCGATCGTGTCGACCAGGACCGTTATGAAAATGAATGTGAGCGCGTGAGCGCCCGGGCGTCGACTGATCATGCAGCGCGTGACGGGAAGAGCCTTGTAACACGCAGCGCGCTGCGCGTCGGCGGACTATACTGTCTTCAACTTTACGCTCCGGCAACCGTTCCCCATGCCCGCAATCCGCACAGCGACGTTCACCGAGTCCGTTATTCGCGAGATGACGCGTGTTGCGATGGAAGCCGGAGCGATCAACCTCGCACAGGGGTTCCCTGATTTCCCGATGCCGCAAGCGATGAAAGACGCGGCGTGCGGTGCGATCAACAAAGACATCAATCAATACGCGGTGACTTGGGGAGCGCCTGTGTTGCGTCAGGCGATCGCATCCAAGTATGCGCGCGTGTACGGATTTGAGTTCGAGCACGATCGCGAGCTGACGGTCACGTGCGGCGCAACGGAAGCGATGGCGTCAGTCTTCATGGCGCTGGTCGATCCTAACGACGAGGTGATCGTCTTTGAGCCATGGTACGAGAACTATGGCCCGGACGCGATTCTCGCCGGCGCAAAACCTGTGTTTGTGCCGCTCGAGTCGCCGGATTGGACGTTCGACCCTGACCGGCTTCGCGGCGCGTTCACGTCACGTACGCGCGCAATCATTGTAAATACGCCACACAATCCGACAGGGCACGTGTTTACACGTGCCGAGCTTTCACTGATTGCGGAGCTTTGCATTCAGCACAACGTGTGGGCGTTCACCGACGAGATCTATGAGCACATCAAGTACAGCGGTGAGCACCTGTTGCTCGCGCAGTTCCCCGGTATGCGTGAGCGAACGGTCACGATCTCCGGACTCTCCAAGACATACAGCTGCACCGGTTGGCGACTCGGCTACGCCATCGCCCCGCCTAACGAGACAGGGGCGATTCGCAAGGTGCATGACTTCCTGACAGTCGGTGCACCGGCACCGCTGCAGGCAGCGGGTGCCGTTGGTCTCTCATTCGGCCCCGAGTATTACGACGCGCTGGCACAAGAGTACTGCGAACGGCGCGAGCGCCTCTGCCCCGCCCTGCGCGAAGCCGGCTTCCAGTTCTCGACGCCTGAAGGCGCGTACTACGTGCTCACTGACTTCTCGCAGATCCGCGATCAGCCGGACCGCGAGTTCGCGCTGTGGCTGACGCGCGAGATCGGCATTGCGACAGTGCCGGGGTCGTCATTCTACTCGTCAGGCGGCGGCAAACGCATGACACGTTTTGCGTTCTGCAAGAAGCTGGCGACGCTCGAGAAAGCCGTCGAGCGGCTCCGCAAACTGCAGCGGTAGCCTTGCTGGCGCGCCTAAGACGGGTGACACTGCGCCTGCGCGAGCGCATCGCGCTGGTATTCTTTCCACCGCGTGACCCATGGGCTCGACTGTCCATGCGTCCGCCCGTGCACGCATTTGGGCCTGGAGCACGGCAAGATTTCGCCTGGTACTTTCAAGGGGAAAGCGGCGTTGACGTTAGGCAACTGGACGACATGCTGACGTGGCTCGGGACGTGCGAATACACGACCGATCACGAGGCGTACCAGGTCACCGACTTCTGGCAGCACCCGCGCACCTTCGAGTTGATGCGTCGCGGCGATTGCGAAGACTTCGCGCTCTGGGCCTGGCGCAAGCTGGTCGAGCTGGGCTTCGATGCACAGTTCGTCGTCGGCTACACAACGAGCGGACCGGAAGCAGGGAGACGGCATGCTTGGGTGCAGTTTCGCGACCGCGACACCGATTGCTTGCTGGAGCCGTGCCAACGCAACATCGAACTTGCCGTCCGGCCGCTGGATGCAGTGCGTGATGCCTACTTTCCAGAGTATGGTGTGGACCTGCGGGGTAACCGTTTTGCGTTCGCTGGTTACGCGATTGCGCGGTCGCGAGCTCGCGCCAACCGGCCGTCTAGCGTCGTCGCACCTTAGCCAAGTGCCTAACGTTTGGCGGATTGGCGGCCTGCCAACCTGCTACCAGTTGACGATAATCGAGAAACGTCAGCTCGCGCACGTCGAGCTGTAGCTCGCGACACATGTGTGGCAGCTGGCGCTGAAAGTCGATGTAGCGCGTTTCGATCGCGCGAGCGCCCGGGTAGCGCGCTGCTAGCGGCTGGTGTGTTTGGAGCCAGTTTCGTACAGCCCCGAGCGCTAAGCGAACTTCGTTCTCATGCGCCCGGATGTCTTGTCCCGCTATGTCGGAGCAAAAGACTTGAAAGCGATACCGATCGCGATCTAGGATAAGGCCAGTCTTTCGACGTTGGCGTGCAGTGCCATAGCGGCGCGCGCCCAGAAAGATTCCTAGCTCAGCGGCATGTTAAAACGCGGAAGTCGGAACTCACTGTCTAGCGTGGTCCGTGACAGATCGTGAATTCCATATCTGCACGACTCAATGATCTCGTAGAGCTTCTCGACTCGAACTTGACTACCATCGTCCTTTTCTTGTGCACAGCGGGCGCGAAGGCCGCACTCGTGGACAGCGAAAACAAGCGCACGCAGGAGCTTCTGATCGCGTGTATCGAATGGGACGTTTAGGAATACCTGCTTGTCATACGTCGCCATGTGGTCTGTGCATTGGAGCTACTCGAGTCGGTCAGCGGAACGAAGTCAAGCCGAAGTGGCCCAGTACTCGAGACCACTCTTTTCCGCCCTTGCTCCAGCTTGCCGGCCGCTCGTGCGAGTCGGGGTACCGCTTAGCAGCCTTCTTCGCCGCCATCTTCGCTCGCGACTTCGTCACTTTGCTTTTTGCAACCTTCTTCTTCGCTGAGCTTCTTTTCGCCTTTCTCGCCGCCATGGTCGACTCCGAGACCGTTCAGATGCCACACTAAGCATAGCCAGTTACACGTAAATTGACAAGCGAGCATTTAGCGCCTAACGCTCACGCCGCGCACCACACGAGAGCGCTGTGGGCGTGCCAACGAATGAAGGCACATGACCACCTAACGAGACCCCGGAATGTCTGCGCGATCGTGCACCACGACGCGGCCACGCGACATCACGAACTGGGGAGACGTCAGTGCGTTGATGTCCGTCAGCGGATCTCCGCGTACGGCAATGATATCCGCCAGCATGTCCCGCGCGACAACACCTAACGAATCGCCCAGTCCGAGCGCCCGCGCCGCGTTGATTGTGGCGGCTCGAATCGCGTCGCGCGGAGAGACACCCGCTCGCGACAGTGCTGCAAACTCTTCGGCGTTCCGCCCGTGCGGAAGCACTCCGCCGTCGGTGCCAAACACGAGCGTAACGCCCAACCGATGCGCCACAGCGAGGGACCGGATTAGCTCTCGGCTCGGCGCACTCGTATCGGCTCCGGTGAGAGACGCGAGCGTCGGTACAATGAACATGTTCTGGCGACCCAACTGTCGCGCCGTGGCAGAATCCAGATACGGCGTGTGCGCCAGGCCCTGAACGCCGGCACGGATAGCGGCCTGCACGCCAGCGAGACTGATGTCGTGCGCGATCACGAGGCGCCCGAGATCGCGCGCCTCCTCGACGGCTGCTGTGAGTACTGCATCCGGCAGTTCGTATTTCTGCGGATCGCCGAATGCCTCGTTAGGCCACCCCGACACACACAACTTGATGACGTCGGCTCCTGCCGTCACGTTCTCGCGCACGCGTAGGCGGAAGGCTTCCGCGGTTCCTGCGATGCCGATCCCGTTGAACTCGCACACACCGCCCTTTACTCCGATCCAAATCCCCGCGGCGAGTATGCGCGGGCCGAGCATCGCCCCACGGTTGATGGAGTCACGGATGCCGAGAATGCGATGCGTGCGCGCGCCGAGATCCACCACTGTCGTGAATCCGGCGCGCAGGTCGGCGAGCGCGTTCTGTGCGGGCGAACCTCCAATAGCGAGATGAACGTGGCCGTCGATGAGCCCGGGAAGCAGCGTCAGGCCGCGCAAGTCGATCGTGCTGTCGGCCATGTCAGGTCGGTAGCTCGCAGCCGGCACGACGTCGCTGATCCTGCCGCC
>JBQTIF010000126.1:0-11283 GCA_052388395.1 Gemmatimonadaceae bacterium
GACGTTCAGCATTGACGTTGTGCGCGTCATCATGAACCTCACCTGAGGCGGACCACGTGTTCAACGCCAACGTTTATTCCGGCGCCGACGGGTCGCTCGCGCTGAGCGACCCGGAAGGCATCGATGCCGAAGTGTTCGGGAAATATTTCGGAGAGTCGGGGCAGGTGGGGCGGGTCACGAACGTCTCGATTGCCGTCACGACGCAAGTCCGGGCATTTCACGAGATGGGTTCTCACGCCACCAAGGAATTGCGCGCCGGTAACACGCAGGTGAGTGGCACGGTGGGGCGCGCCTACATCAACGGAGCACTGCTGCGTTTGATGTTAGGCAAAAACGCCACGGATGAGGAAGCGGCGCCGTTCAAGATGCCTTCGTTCAACATGAAGATCATCCTGGACAACCTGCAGCCGGAAGGTGACGCGGGAAATAGTGTGCTCACGCTGTACGGTGTGATCTTCGATTCCTGGCAGTTCAACCTTCCTGAGGACGATTTCGTGCTGGAGCGCGCGACATTCCGTGCGCGCCGAGTCAGTGTGAGTGACGTCGAAGTCGGATGAGCGCCGTTCTGCTGTCAGCCGAGGAGCTGCTCGCCGGCGCCGACGTTACCTACGACGTCGAGATCCCGAGCGCGTTGTTGGCAGCGCGTTCTGAGGGGAGTGCCGGGGCGAGCTCAGCGCGACGTGTACGCCTGCGTCCGCTCACACTGCGCGACGTCCAGCTGATCGCCAAAGCCGCGAGGGACGATGATGTTCTGACGTCGGTGCTGATGATCCAGCGCGCGGTTGTAGAGCCGACGCTCAAGGAGAAGGACATCGCCGCGATGCGCTCCGGCGTCGTGCGTTTTCTTGTCGAGCAAGTGAATCGCATCAGCGGCCTAACGAGCGATGCCGACACGCAGCGCGATCTGGCGGAGTCTCCGTTCATGCGCGCGATGGTGATTCTGGCGCAGGAATTCGGCTGGACGCCGGAGCAGATGCGCGCCTTGACCATGGCGCAGCTGGTTGGCTTTCTCGAGGGACTTCAGCGCACGCGGGGCGGCGGGCCGCGCTAACACATGACGCGCATTGCAGTAGCTCTCGCAGACGTCGCCATGTCGCCGCGCCGGTTTAACGCCGCGTTGCGCCGTGAAGGGCGCTGCGTCCGGCGGCTTGTTCAGACGCCACGCGTTCGCGGGGTCGCCACGCGCTTCGACTCGTCGCTGCTGGGGGAAGCGCTGATTGCCGCGCTCGGTGATCGTCTCGCGGCGACGCTGCGATGGTGGGATGCGGCTGCGGTCTCCGACCTGGAAGAGCGGACACGCGCGCGAACGCCGCTGCAGAACGCGGCAGGGGACGAGGTGCGCCGAGCGACCTCCACGGAAACGTTAGGCGAGCGTTCCGCGACTTCACAGCTCCCACAAATCCGCGACGGGACCTCGATCGCGCGTGAGACGGTCAGGGAGATGGCTGCACCAGAAACACTCCCCGGCGCAAGGAAATACGCGCCCCTACCGGAGAGCACCGCTCGTCGGACATTGGCCGCACTGTTGCAGCCGCCGTCGGCGGCTCGGGCCCCTGGAAAGGACTCCGCCGTCGCCGCGGTGCCGCGCCGCGATCAGGCTGTGCTGCCGCTGTCGCCGCTCGTGGCCGCGTTGAGGAAGTGGGAGAGGGGCGCATCACTGCAGCGCCCTGTCAATCAGCCGGCGGGTGACATGTCGAGTCCCGTTAGGCAAGGTGACAGGCAGTCGCCGCAACACCACGATGCCAACGCCGCGGCCCTTGTACACGACCCCGCGCAGCTTCCGTCGAGCGGGGAGAGCCGCGCTGGGGACGTGCGGTCCCTCACACCCACAGGGCTCACGCGCGAGCGCGAGCGCCAATGGTGGACCGCGCGCGTCGATGCGATCCATGCTCGTGTCGCCAGCGTGCCAAGGGCCGCGCCTAACGTGGCTCCCAACCCTGTCCAGCAGGATGACCTGGCATTCGCTGATACACTCGGTGAAGTCCTGCGGGCCCAGGCGAAGCTCTACGGCGTAGACGTCATATGAAGATCAAGCCGATGCTCGGGGACTTCGCGCTGGACGGCCTCGAGTACATCGAGTCGCTCGAACGCCGGGCGCTTGTGGAACACCCGGTGCCCGGGCTCGAAGGCAATTACCTCCAGGACCTCGGCAGTGAGCCAAACCGCATTCTGCTGGCAGGTACTCGAGCCGGAGACGACGAACGCGAGAACTTTCTCACGGGCATCCGCGAGCTTTTCAAGACGGGCAAGCCGACGACGTTCACGGCTGACATTACCACGGCTACCGACCTGACCGACGTGGTGATCGAAGATTTGCAGGTCGCCGAGGTCGCTGGGAGCGCCGACTCGTTTCGCTATGTAATAGTAGCGCGCAAGTATACGCCACCGCCGGAACCACCCGAGACCGGTCTACTCGACACCGGCATCCTGGACGACGCGTTAGGCGCGTTAGGAGCGATGGATGTGCTGGATGCCTTGGTCGATATCCCGACCGTGGCTGATCCCACGGAGGCGCTCAAGGGCTCGCTCGACGGCGTGAAGTCGGTAACCGCCGGCCTCGCGGATGTCGCAGCGCCACTAAATCAGATCTTCGGCGTGTAGCGCGAAACGAACATGCCGGAAGCCGCTTCCGCCTCCGTTTCGCTCTCTGCGAAAATCCCCGATCCAGCGGCATTTCTGTCACTGGTCGAGTCGCTGAGCGGCAGCGTAGCCGGCGTGGAGATGCCGCAGCTGCCCTTCGACAAGATCGAAAAGCTCGTTAAAGGATTTCGCTTCGAGCTTCCCGATCCGTCGCGCTGGAAAGTATCTGTTACGGCGGACGCATCACGCATCGCGTTTACGCTACCAGATCCGTCCGCGCTCCTCGCGCCGCTGGAGAAACCGCTTACCGCAGTGAAAGACGTGGCGTCGATCGACTTCGCTGGCGGAATCGACGAGCTGCAACTGAAACTACAAACGTTAGGCGGGCAAGCACAGGCAGATCCGAAGGCGTTTGTGAAGGCGATGTTCACCCCGACGTCGCCCGTCGCGGACTTAATTCGCCAGTCGCCATTCATGCGACTGATCATCAGCCTCGGCAAACTCTTCGGCGTCGCCGACATAGAGAAAGCGCCGGAGACCGCGCTCGCGCTCGGTGCGTGGATCCAGCAGCTTCTCCACGAACGCGTCGGCTCCGTACTTGTTGCGTTCGTAGCGGCCGGGAGAGCCGCCACCCTAACGCGAAGACTGGAGCGCGCAGCCGAGCTTCTGGATGCGAGTCTGCGCACTGACGCGTTTGTGACGCTGCGGCAAGCTGCCATCGATGGCTACGCGACTGCCAACGCAGCGTTGCGCGCGGTAGCAAGCGGCAACGTTGAGAGCGAGCTCGCAGCGAAGACAGCGCTCCTCGCGGCGCGTGCGGCACTGCAGGCGTACATCGACGCCTTGAGTCGCGCGCTAGCGTTTGGCGAGGCGTCGGCTGCGACGGTGGACGTAGCGACAGCGTCGCTGCGATTCGAAGCCATCGGAAAATCGCTCGCCGACGTGAAGCGCGAATCGCTCACGGAGGTCGCCGCTGCCTTCGAGGCGCTCGTCGGTAAGGGCGCTGTCATCAAGACTCCAGCAAAGACGGCTGCGAGTGAGCTTGACGCAACTGTGAAGCGCATCCTGCTGGAGCTTAAAGGTCGCGTCGATGACTTCGATATCTCGAGCATTCAAAAGGGCATTGATTCGTTGATTACGACGCTCACGATGCCGATCGACAAGCTCGAGTCCTTCAAAGCCGATGTAGAAAGCGCGGTGCGCGGAGCGTTGGAGACAATTAGGGACGCCGTCGCCGCGGTCGACCTAACGCCGCTTCGAGCCGAATTCGACCGCGTCATGAGTGAAGTGGAAGGAACCGTCAAACAAGTCAGCGGTGAGATCACCGAAGTACGCCAGGCCGTGGACGAAGGGATTGCGCGCGCAAGCGCTGCGTTGTCCGACGCCCGCGATTTCGTTTTAGGGGAGCAGGGGCTCAAGGCGCAAATCGATGCGGTCTTCAAGCAACTGCGCGACCTGCTCCAGCAGCTGAACGTTCAAGGGACGCTCGATACGGTAACGGGCGCCGTGGCTGACGTTTCCGTTCAGCTGGAGCGTATCGAGATCGCACCGGTCGTGGACGCGACGGTGACGGCGATCGATGCGGTTGCTGCGATCCTGGACAAGGTCGCGCCGCTCATTGTCACCGACGATCTACGAGACAAGCTGGCTGAAGCGACGGACGTGCTGCGCCAGGTCGACTTCGGTGAGATTCGCAGCGAGCTCCAGAAGATCCTCGATGAAATCATCGATGGCGTCAACAACGACGCGTTAGGCCGTATCTCAGCGGAGTATAACAAAGCGGTGGCTGCGATCGGCAAGCTCGACCCCACGCCCGTCCTCGAAGGGCTGCAAACGGAGGTTTTTGATCCTCTAATCGCTGAGTTGGAAAAGATCAAACCAGCCGAGGCGATGGCGCCGATGGTGTCGGCATTCGCGGAGGCGCGAGGCACACTGGACAGTTTCGATCCAACAGCGTCGCTCGCGTTTCTCGTTGAGTTTCATCGTGACATTAAGACGCGCTTCGATCAGATCTCGCCCGATCGCTTGCTCGAGCCTATTGAGCGTGCCCTCGCGGATGTGCGCACGTCGATCGCCAAGGTTTTGCGCATCCACCAAATCCACGCCGTACTGGAGCAGATCGAGGGTTTCCTCGCCCCGGTGCTCGACGCCGTAGATCTCGCCAAATGGTTTGGGCAGCTCGACGGCGGGCTCGGTGAAATGCGCCGTGTCATTGAAACGTTCGACATGCGTGAACTGCTCGGCCCGTTAGGCGGCATTCTGCGCGATGTGTTCGAGCGAACCGGCGCCGTGCTGGATCAGGCGGGCCTCGCCGCGCTCTTTGAGGCGCTCGCGACGAGTGGAGAGCCGCTGAACACACGCCTAACGCGAACAACAGCGACTATCGCCGGCGTACGCGATCGCTCAGCGAGCATCAATGTCGCCGCCGTCATCACAGAATTGCGACCGTTGCACCAATCGCTCAACGCAACGTTCAGTGGAGCGGCGATAGGCGCCAACGCAAAGGTCGAACTCAGCGGTATCGTTACAGCTCTCGATCCGATGACGGCATTCGCGACGCTGCAAAGTCGTGCGCCACGCGCGCAAGCCGCGATCGTCACACTGCACGGTGATTTTTCGGCGATGGCATCGAGCGCTGCGCCGGTGCTCGCCTCGGCTCAAGAAGTCATCAACGCGTTGCGCATTCTGCGCCGGCCACTCGAGGCGTTGTGGGAGCTCGTGCTCAATCCCTTGCGAAGTTTCGTGACGATTCCTCAGAGGGCAGGGATTCGAGCGATTCTGCTCGCGATCTTCGACGCGTTGGATCCACGGCGTTGGAAGAGCGAGATCGAGCAGGTGGCGCAGAGTCTGGTGGCGAAAGTCAAAGTGCTCATCGGTGCCACTGTGATCGCCGCGCTCAAGGGTGCGGTCGAAAAGGTGTCGGCGTTGATCGATGGACTCAACATCGACGTACTCGCGAACGCGCTGCGTGGTGTGCACGGCTCGATCGCTGCGCAGATCGACGCGCTGGATCCAAATCCGCTGATCGCGACGTTCCGCGCGACGTACGATACCGTTCTCGCGGCAGTCGACGCGCTCGATCCGGGGCCGCTTGTCATCGAGCTAGATACGGTCTACACGCGTGACGTTGTCGGTTTGGTGAAAGCGATCAGTCCGCGTGATCTGCTGCTCGAGCCGCTGAAAAAGATCTTCGCTGAGATCAGCGCGATGCTCGGCGTACTGGACATCGGTGAGTTGTTCAAACCGGTGTTGGATCAGCTGCAGCGTTTGCGCGACGAGCTGTTAGAAGGTGTTGCGCGGGCAGGTGTGTCATACAACGGCTTGCTCGCGGCGATTCCGACTGGCAGTGCCAGCGCAAGCGTGAGCGTCAGCGTGGACGTGGGGTAGCGCGAATGCCCGCATACCTCACGCATGCGATGATTCTTCTCAAGACTGTGGATTGGCTTGAAGAGCTACGCTTCCGGATCGGCAAGCGACGGTCCGACGGTCTTCCCGTCGGCGCGCTGGAAGATCGGCTCGATAACTTGGCGTGGACGGCTCTTGGCACCCTGCGCGAAGGAGCATCGACGGCGCGCGGTCCAATCCCTGGCGCACGCATTGAGAACGGAATCGGCGACGGTCTCAACCAATACGCGTTTGTCGGCTCGTTAGGACCGGACATCCCGGCGGCAGGGCACATCCTAGCGCTCAACCACGCATGGCCGTGGCGCCAACTGCATAATGGTGGACCGCGTCGTGCGTATGTGAACGCGAAGTCAACGGCATTCGTTCTGAAGTTCTTAGAGGTGACGGAGCGGTACGAGCGGACGCCGCGCGTCACCGCGCTCAGGCCGCGCGATGCGATTGCGTACGCGTTAGGTCACCTGACACACATCGCCGCTGACGTCATCCTCCATCCCGCGGTCTACGAGCTGTCCGAAGATCATGACGGGCTAGACCCCCACAAGCATCAAAAGCTCGAGGTCGCCCTCGATGCGCGGGTGGCGCACGGGTACTTCCAGCGGGCCGATCTACACGACGGCCAGAGTTGGACGGCGTATTATCCCGATACGAGCGACTTCGGCGAACCGCTCGAGCGCTTGATGTCCGACTTGAGCGAAGCGTTCAAGGACACATACGGCGACATAACGCCTAACGCCGCTGTTTGCCGGCCCGCCAATCGTGCACAGTGCCTGGCGCCGAAGTTCGACGCTTCGTTCCTCATGGACGGCTATCGCAACACGACGAGGTGGGCGATCGACGCTGGGTACGACCATAGCCCCGCAGGCCTGCAGATATTGTGGACGCTGGCCATTCTCGGAAGCACACTGCTCTCGGCGCTCTGGCTCGGTATCGGCACTAAACACGTCTGGACGGTCCTGAGCTTGGTCTCCGATCTTCACAAAGAGGACCTCGCCAAGTTATCGCGCTGTACCGAAGGGGATTGGACGAAGGAAGGCATGGCAAGCGCGGACGTGTGGCGCGACATCGTCGAAGAGGCGCTGAACTGGTCAGGCCGAGCGTCGATGCCGTTCGAGTTCATCCTGGGTGGCGACTTGTGGATGTATCCGCTCACGTTCGGGCAAGCACCGGATGGGATCTTTGGTCAGGGCACAGAAGACCCATGGAAGAAAAAGCATGGACGAGAGTTCGCCGCCTTTGCGTACCCGGTCAAAGATCTCACGCTGTTCACGTTAGGTGAGATCTTACCGAAGTTGACAGACGAAAAACTGTGGAAGTGGATCTGGTTCGGCGCAGATATCGGCCTGGAACTGCTGGATCACTTCCTCATCAAGCGCGAATCGCGCACGGACAATCTTGAAGGGGATCGCGTTGGCCACGCCGTTTTTCTGCCCAAGCTGATTCTCGCCGGCACGATCACTATGAGCAATGCGGCGACGCTGGGATGGAAGTCGACGCGCACTGAGCGAAGTGATGCCCGGACCCACTGTGACGACGACCATAATGAGACGCCGCTTCCCCCGAACCCTGACGGCACATACCGCAGCAGCGGCGTCGACGGAGAGGATTTTGTATTTCCCCTCATTGTGGGAGCGCTGACGGCGGGCGCGTTCGTATTCTGGCCGGGAAACTTCACCGACTATTTCCTCGAGCATACGGCCGGTGTGCGATGGCCCTCCACAAAGACTGAAAGTGTTGATAGATACTTGCCGGTCAAGACAACTGGCACGGGGCGTAAGTTTGATCGTGACACTGCTACCAAGTTCAACGTTAGGCTCTTTACGGCAGTCACGAGTGACGCGGGCGGAGATTACTACCCCGAAGGCGCAGCCACACCAGATCAGGTAAACGAGCAAGAAGAGAGCGATCGCGCCGCTCGCAAGGCGGAGCTCGAGTTGTGGCCGAACCAGGAGTATACGCTGCCGGAGTTGTTCGACCACGCGGCGAGTTTCGCCAGTTTGTTGTGTCTGGGTGCCATTGCGTATGACGGTGCCGAACCGCCCGTGCGACAGCACATGACGGCAATCTTCCAGGACTGGAACCTCGACTTCTCGTTCGTAACGCAGTGGCTCGAGTTGTTTGAGGGCACGGCAGATGCCCCCAAAGGCATTCTTCGCGCGGCGGAACGATACGTCAGGGATCTGAAGGCTGGCGCCGCAACGCTGGACAAGGACGCCGTCAGCATTTTGCAAACAGCGCTAGGCGTCACCGACGTCGCTGGCTCGCTTGACGCTGATTTCGTGCGGACAGGTGTCGCCCTCAGCGCATTGGATCGCACTCGCGCGCGAGGGGCACGCCTAACGCGACCGGGTGCGATCCTTTTACCGAACGTCGACATCGAAAAAGTGCCGGCGATCGCGGCACCGCTGCCCTCGCGCGCCGGCCTTCTCGACGCGCAGGTCGATGACAAGATCAACGTCGAAGGAAATGACAAGGACGAGCTGACGCGATTCCTCGTTCGCAAGCCGGGAACGGCAGGCGCGCCGCACGAGCTCGTTCTGCGGCTAAACGCTGCTGACGCCGCTCGCGTGCGAATCTTCGAGGTCACTGCCGGCACGCCGGACACATGGCCGTTCCGGTTAGGCGCCACGTCGGCCGGCGTCGTCGAAGAGTATGCACTTCCCGCGGGAGATCCCGCCGACGTCGAGTTCGCAATCGAGGCGAAGTGGCTCACAGGAGATCCAAGCTTCAGTCCCGCGACGGGCCCAGGTCCAGTCAGCCCGTTGCCGTTTGCGCCCGGTGGCGTTGCCAGTGGGGCGCCCACTGTCGCCGAACGAAGACCTAACGAGATCTGGTTGGAAGTGCTGCACAAAGAGGGCGGCTCGATCGTTCCCGGCATTCGCGATACCGCGGTCTTTACGATCGCGTCATTCCTGCTCATTCCCAACACGCAACCGGCAGAGCGGGTGTGGATCGCCTATATCCCGGATTCGCTGACACGTCTGCGTGTCAACTTCATTCCAGCCCTCATTGCGCCCACCGACGAACGCGCTCCCGGAAATCACCCGACCGTGGCCGACGTGCACGACGCACTGGCAAGCGATCCTGCACTGCTGCCACTTCTCAACGTCACCACGCATCCAGCCGCAACGGGCTCCCTCGCCGAGTTTGACGGACACAGGCCCTTCCCGTTAGGCGACGCTGCCGACGCAAAGCTGCTGTACATCATCGACAGCGCGAACGTGGCAAACGAAACAGACACGATCACGGATCTGGGCGGCGTCCCAGCGGTTAAGAGGCGCCTGCGGCAGACATTGCCGGACCAATGGGTGCAGGATGCGTTCGAGCTGGGATACACGTTCGCGCCGCACGCCCGTATGCACGTCGCGTTTCAGAATCCGCGAACGACGCTGGCGGACGGTCTCGGAAAATTTGTCGATCGCGAACTGCCCGCTGAGAACATGGGTCTTTTTGCCTCATTGCCAACAAAGACAGACGCGACCGACTTCGGGGGCAACATCGAGTGCTCGCTGCCGGTCAGCGTGACGACCGCACTGATCGCTGACGGTGCAGCGGGTCCTGAAATCCCCGAGCATAGGCCTGCGACACACGGCAAGATCATCCTCGGCGAGGGAACGCCGCACGTGTTTGACATCGCCGAGTCCTTCGCTGCGCCGCTGAGCGCCGGTACGGTCACCGCGCCCCTCGTCGCCGAATTCAAGGCGCACAACCTCTTTCTGGATGCGGCTGCGAGTGTAAAAACGCTCACGCCGGACCGACGTTGGCGCCTAACGACAGCGACAGCAGGAAAGTACGAGCTACGGCGCACTGCGGGGCATATCGCCGTCCACTTCTACCGTGGCGTGATGGACGAATACCGCACATTCCTCGTACAGCAGCGCGTACAGCCAATCGTGAATATCGATACGTCGTGGCTTGATGTAGGCCACGTCGATGAAGTGATGGTGATCGTGCCTGATGCCGATCCCGGCCGACGCTTCCGGCTCGTCGTCGCAAACTCGCAGCTTGCCGTCGACATCCTCAAAGAAGCCCAAACACTGCATGAAAGCGGCCCGGCGGCGCACCCGCTCACGAAGATGTTCCGCCGCCGGCGGTGGGACGGTGCACCGGCACCTGAGAGCATTGCACAGTCCACCAATGCGGCGCAGACGGTCAAGAAGGTGCGGGATCGTGGGCGGGTCTTCAACGAAAAGATTCAGACTCTACGACTGCGCCCCATTCGTGATCGGCTCGCAGCGGCGTTAGGAATCGCCGTGGCTGACGTCATCGAAGTTCCGGTGATCTACGACTCGCTACCGGATGCACTTATGAGCCATCTGGGGGCGCATCACTGGAAGCCGAGCGCCCCTCCGGCCGGCGCCGAAAAGTTCACTACGATGCGCACCGCGGCGTACGTACCAAACCAAGCGAACATGCAGGTCGTGAACGATCATATTTTGATCCCGCGTCCGTTCGGCCCCCGAATGAAGCCCGGGGATGTCGTGACCGTGCTGTCGAACGCCGGCGTCAGTGGTGTGGCGTTAGGCGACCTCACCGGCCTCGATGAGCACGACTCGTGGGAACGGCGCGGCACTACGCTCGCGAGCATCGCCACGGACTACGGCGTCGGCGCAGCGGCGATTAAGGCGCACCCGGCAAACGCCGGCAAGTTCACCGGTGCCGACACCGTCAAGAACAACTGGGACCGCATCCGCATCCCGGAAGGTCGCGTGGATCTGTTTGAGGCGTGCACGCGAGCTCGTCTCAAGGCAACCGGCGCGAAGCTGCACTTCATTGACACGTGGGATTGGTATCACCGCCAATCGGGTGACATCCACTGTGGCACCAACGTGAAGCGCACGCCGATGGAAAACGACCCCGCGTTCCCAAAATGGTGGGACGCGGAAGCGATGAGAGGGTGACGACATGACTCGCGCTGACTTCGATGCAAAGTTCGCGACGTGCGTCAGCTCCACCGGCGCGTCATATCGCGCCGCTCGCGATGCCATCAACGCCGCGGGCACAGAGGTCAATCCTTGGATCGAGGAGCGCCTAACGAGCAACGATTGGCGTGAACGACTGGTCGCGCAGGCGCTGCAGTTTTGGCGGCAATCACCCGAGGTCGCGAAGGCGGTCGCTGCGATCGCCGCCGCTGGCGGCAGCCGCATGGCGATTCCCGCTCCCACTGTCACCGGCGTGGGTGGGCCCACGCGCGCCGCAACAACGAGTTGGTCGTTCGAAGAAGATGGCGGTCCGCGCCTCAGCGAGCTCGTTCACAAAGAGAGTGTCGACTTCATGATTGGGTCTGTGGCTGCCCTCCTC
>JBQTIF010000127.1:0-43810 GCA_052388395.1 Gemmatimonadaceae bacterium
CCGCATCGCGCATCTCGTCGGTAATCGCGATCACTGCCGGGTGCGTGAGTCGCAACGCGTCGGCGATTTCAGTGACGCCGAGTGGTCCTGACTCTTCGAGCAAGAGGTACGTGCTCGCCCAGCGCGCACGAAACTGGATGTCAAGCGCGGCATAGGACTCTTCGCCTACGCGCAGAAAATGCTCCGTCAAGCGACGAAAGCGGTGGTCCAAGACAAGGGCTCCGAGCTGGCGCACGTAATCCACTGAAAACTCCGTAACTAGTTACGTAACTGTTAACGCATGTTCTTATCTGCCGCAAGACCCGCTGCTGCGCGGTGGCCGCGGCACGGCCGTAAGTGGTTGACAAGGACATGGTTCAGCCCCGAATGTAGTCAGCACCTCTGGAGGCGCATGCGCATACGGCACGTCGCTCTCGCGTCCCTTCTTTCGCCGATCGCTCTGCGCGCGGCATGCGCACAACCGCTGCCGCTATCGCCGCTACGAACAGCGGGGCAGTCTGTGACGCCCGCCTTCGAGGGCTGGTACAGAAACGCAGACGGGACGTACAGCCTGTCGTTCGGCTACTTCAATCGGAACGCGACTGAGGCTGTCGACATTCCGGTCGGACCTAACAACTACCTAACGCCCGGTCCAACGGACAGCGGGCAGCCCACACACTTCGCGCCGCGCAGACATTGGGGTGTGTTTGTCGTGACCGTCCCGGCGAACTTTGGCGAACAGCGCGTCGTCTGGACGCTCATCCACCGCGGCGACACGGTTGCAATACCCGGTAGCCTCAAACGCAACTGGGAGATCGACGCGCTCGAAGGTGAGGCTGGAGCCGGCAATACTCCGCCGGTCATCGCCTTTGATCCCGCCGGACCGAAAGGAAGCGGACCGCGCGGGATTCAAACGCTGCAAACAGCCAAAGTCGGCGAGCCTTTCTCCCTCACCGTCTGGGCGACCGATGACGGGCGCGCGCGCACGAGCGTGGCGAGTGCCGGACGAACGGGTGTCACACCGAGCCTAACGTGGTTCACCCATCAGTCGCCGCCAGGGAGTCGCGTGACGGTCGAGAACGCGTCACCGTCCGTCGACAAAGGAAGCGGCAAGTCGACGACGACGGCGCGCTTTAGCGCACCGGGCGAATACGTGCTTCGCGTGCGCGTAAACGATGCGTCGGGCGTGGCGAGTGCAGGTCACGCGCAGTGCTGCTGGACCAATGGATTTGTGAAGGTCACAGTCACGAAATAGGGAGCGTCGTATGACGTGGATGCGACTCGGCTGGACTGGCACGCTGCTCATAGGAGTGCAAGGAGCGTTAGGCGCTCAAGCCACGGAACCGATCACCTTCGCCAAACACGTGGCACCGCTGATGCAACAGAAGTGTCAGGTCTGCCATCGCCCCGGGTCGATCGCGCCAACTTCCCTGCTCACGTATGAGGATGTGCGGCGCCAGGCCCGCAGGATCAAAGGCCGCGTGGAAGCGCGCATTATGCCGCCGTGGCACCTCGATAGAACTGTGGGCATTCAGGAGTTCAAGAATGACCGCTCCCTCACACAAGCGCAGATCGACACCGTCGTTAGGTGGATCGACGCCGGCGCGCCGCTCGGCGACGAAAAGGATCTGCCGCCGCCGCGTACCTGGCCCGATCCCACGACCTGGCAGCTCGCCGATCGTTTCGGCAAGCCCGACATGGTTGTGAAATCAACGCCATATTCGATGAAGGCGCAGGGCCAGGACAAGTGGTGGCGGCCGGCCGTCGAAACCGGGTTGACCGAACCGCGTTGGGTACGCGCCATCGAGGTGAAACCGTCATTCCCAGCCGGCCGCAAGGTTGTGCATCACGTCCTAACGATGCTCGAGCAGCACGAGCAAGGAATCACCCGACTCGCGAGCACCGCATCGCACAGCGGCGGGCCGATGAGTGCGGGACTCTTCATGGAATGGGCGGTCGGCAAGGTAGGGGAAGTGTTCCCCGACGATGCCGGCAAACTGATGCTCCCCGGCGCCAAGATTCGTTGGGAAGTTCACTACTACGCCATCGGCGAAGAGGTGAAGGACGATCAAGTCGAGTTAGGCATCTGGTTCTATCCCAAAGAGTACCAGCCGAAGAACCGCACCATACTGCGCATGTTCAACGTTGCCGCCGAGTCGGAGCTGGACATTCCGCCCGGTCAGAAGACAATGACGCAGAACTTCTACGTGCTGCAGGCACCGGCGCGCCTGGAGAATTTCCAGCCGCATATGCACATGCGCGGCAAGGCCATGGCCATGGAGGCGATCTACCCCGACGGCCGCCGCGAACTACTGAGTCACGTCAACAACTTCCAGTGGAACTGGCACATCAACTACATCTACGCCGACAGCGCGGCGCCGGTGCTTCCAAAAGGGACGACGCTTGTGTTTACCGCGTGGCACGACAACACGAAAGCGAATCCGAATAACCCCGATCCCGCGCAATGGGTCGGCTGGGGCGATCGCACGGTAGACGAAATGGCGCACGCGTGGGTCGACGTCACGTATCTCGAGCAGGCGGACTACGAACGCCTCGTTGCCGAGCGGAAGGCGCGGCGCGAGCGACAGCGGCCGGCGACTACGCAGCCGCGTTAGGCGGTCGTGCTCCGCGTCGTCGCCTTCGGTCTCGCGCTGGTCGGACTGACATCGCTCGCGTCAGCACAGCAACCAGTCATCGGCCTCATAACCAAGACCTCCACGAACCCGTTTTTCGTCAAGATGCGGGAGGGAGCGGAAGCCGCCGCAAAAGCGCACGGGGCTCGGCTGCTATCGGGATCAGGCGCAAATGACGGTGACAACGCCGGTCAAGTGACCGCGCTGGAGAACATGATCGCAGCCGGCGCCAAAGTAATCCTCATCACGCCGAACAACTCCAAGGCGATCGTGCCGTCCGTGAGCAAGGCGCGCGCAAAGGGGATCCTTGTCATTGCGCTCGACAGTCCGACAGACCCAGTCGACGCCAGCGACGCCCTCTTTGCAACCGACAACTATCGCGCCGGAACACTCATTGGCCGATACGCGCGTGTCGCGTTAGGCGCGCAAACGCCACGCATCGCCACGATCGATCTCTTTCCCGGGCACCCTGTTGGTGCGCAACGGCACAACGGCTTCCTGCGCGGCTTCGGACTGCGGGCTCCCGAAGCGACGGTGAGCACACTCGGCACTGCCCCCGAAGTTGTGTGCATGGCTGACAGTTACGGCGACCAAACGCGTGGTCAGACGGCGATGGAGAATTGTCTGCAGAAGAATCCCGATATCAACGTCGTGTACACGATCAATGAGCCTTCCGCTGCCGGCGCGTACAAAGCACTCAAAGCCAAGGGGAGAGAGAAGGCAGTCATCCTTGTCTCGGTCGATGGTGGCTGCCAGGGTGTGCGTGACGTCGCGAGCGGCGCGATCGCCGCCACAGCGCAACAATACCCGGTGAAAATGGCCGAGTTAGGCGTGGTGGCAGGAATGGCGTTTATCCGCACGGGGAAAAAGCCAAGCGGCTATACCGACACCGGCGTGAGTCTCATCGCCGCGACACAAGTCAGCGGCGTCGAGAGCAAGGACATCGTGACCGGTCTCGAGTTGTGCTTCGGACGGAAGTAGACGGCCCGCAGCCACCGCGTTAGGTGACATGAGGCCCCGGCTCGGGACGGTCGGACCACTGCTCGCCCTCGTCGTCGCCTGTTTGTTCTTCGCCACGCGCAGTGACCGGTTCTTAACGGCCGACAACCTGTCGATCGTTCTGCAGCAAGTGATGGTTGTCGGTGTCATCGCGATCGGGCAGACGCTTGTAATCCTTACGGCGGGCGTCGACCTCTCCTGCGGCATGGTGATGGCGCTCGGTGGGATCGTGATGACGAAACTGGCCGTGGAGCATCAGCTGCCGGTTCCTGTGGCGATCGCGGCTGGCATCGCCGCGACCACGCTTTTCGGCGCGGTCAACGGCCTGCTGGTGACGCGGTTGCGCCTGCCGCCGTTCATCGTGACGTTAGGCACGCTGAACATCGCGTTTGCCATCACGCAGCTGTATTCCAATGCGCAAACCGTCACTGAAGTCCCGGCCGGCCTCACCATGCTGGGGAACGCGTTTCACGTCGCTGGCAGCTCGGTGGTCTATGGCGCGCTAGTCATGCTCGCTCTGTACGCCATCGCAGCCTTTGTGCTGAGCCAGAGCGCCGCGGGGCGACATGTGTACGCGGTGGGCAACAACCCCGAAGGTGCGCGACTCACTGGGATCGCGACACAGCGAGTGCTGCTCGGTGTTTACCTCCTCGCGGGGGTGTGTTATGGATTGGCGGCGCTCCTCGCTGTTGCGCGGACCGGTGTTGGGGACCCTAACGCGGGCCAGTCCGAGAACCTCGACGCTATCACCGCCGTTGTCGTCGGCGGCACCAGTCTTTTCGGCGGCCGAGGATTCGTACTCAGCTCCCTCGTGGGAGCATTGATCGTCGGTGTATTCCGAAATGGCTTGACCCTTATGGGCGTCTCGTCCGTCTATCAGATGCTTGTGACGGGCGTTCTGGTGATCCTCGCTGTTGCGACGGATCAGTTCTCGCGCCGTGTGGCACAGCGAGGCGATTCGTGATCCCGCGCCTGGTGCTCGAGGCCACAGGAATCGTCAAGCACTTCGGGCACATCATAGCGCTCGACGGCGCAGAATTCGAACTGCGTGCCGCTGAGATTTTGGGAATCATCGGTGATAACGGCGCCGGCAAGTCGACCCTCATCAAGGTGCTTTCTGGCGCGCTCGTCCCCGATCAGGGGGAGATTCTGGTCGACGGGGCACGCGTTCATTTTCGCACGCCGAGTGACGCGCGCCGAGCGGGTATCGAGACGCTGTATCAAGAACTGGCTGTCGCGCCGGCTTTGAGCGTCGTCGAGAATCTGTTTATGGGACGAGAGCTGCGCCGCCCCGGGTTTCTCGGAAAGGTCGTTCGCGTGCTCGATCAGCGGCGCATGCTCGAGGAGAGCAGTGCGTACATGCGCGAGTTGGGAATTAGCGTGCGATCGATGAAGCAAGCGGTGGAAACGCTCTCGGGAGGGCAGCGGCAGGGTGTCGCGGTCGCGCGCAGCGCCGCGTTTGCGCGGCACGTTGTGATCATGGACGAGCCGACCGCAGCGTTAGGCGTGAAGGAGGGGAACTTGGTACTCGATCTCATCCGTCGCGTGCGGGATCGCGGCCTGTCCGTCGTGCTCATTTCGCACAACATGCCGCATGTCTTTGAAGTCGCGGACCGCATACACGTCGCGCGGCTTGGCCGGCGAGTAGCGTTGCTCGACCCGAAACGTGTGAGCATGAGCGACGCCGTCGCAGTGATGACGGGTGCGATGGCGCCCGATCAGCTCACGTAGCGGCGATTTCAGACACTGGACACCACGCGCGGCACGTCTCAGCATTGACGGTTCGGACGTACCGCATTCGCCGCATAGCTTTGCCTAGCAACACTACTTCCCGCGCCCAATGACCGGCGTTCTCTCGCTCCTCGTCGCGCTTCTCGCGCAGCAGGCCACTCCCGTCGACATCCTTCTCCGTGGCGGAACTGTCCACGACGGATCTGGCGCGCCACCACGCGTCATCGACATCGGCCTTCGTGGCGATCGGATCGTCTTCATCGGTGACGCTGCGAGCTCCAAGGTGGTGGCGCACCGCACCATCGATGCGCGGGGCCTCATCGTCTCGCCGGGCTTCATCGATCCGCACAACCACGTCCTCGGCGGTGTCGCCAACGCCAACGAGGAAGAACGGCATGCGGCCAGCGCCCTGATGCAGGGCATAACGACGGCTAGCATCAGTCCGGACGGCCGCGGCCCGATTGATGTGGCACGCGTCCTTATCGAAGCCGAACGCGCGCGCATCGGCACCAACATCTACGCGCTCGTCGGTTTCGGCACCGTGCGGTCGGCGGTCATGGGGAACTCGTCGGCGCCGGCAACCGGCGCGCAGATCGACAGCATGCGTGTGCTGATCGACAAGGCCATGCGCGAAGGAGCGTATGGTGTGGGATCGGGGCTCTTCTACGCCCCGCAAAGCTATTCTTCGACCGAAGAAGTCATTCGTGTCGTCTCGGCCGCCAAACCGTATGGTGGCGTGTACGACACCCACCAGCGTGACGAAAGCTCCTATACGATCGGACTGCTCAACTCGGTGCGGGAAGCCATTCGCATCGGAAGAGAATCGGGCCTAACGACTAACCTTGGTCACGTCAAGGCGTTAGGCGTCGACGTCTGGGGTTATGCTGACAGCGTGTTGCGCCTCATGCAACAAGCACGCGCGAGCGGCCACATGGTTGTCGCGGATCAATACCCGTGGACGGCCAGTGGCACGGGTTTGAGTGCTGCACTGCTACCACGCTGGGCTCAGGCGGGTGGGCGTGACTCGTTGCAAGCGCGAATCGACGACGCCACTACGCGCGAGCGGATTCTGGTCGAGATGCGCGACAATCTTCGCAGGCGCGGCGGTGATAGCACCTTGTTGATGAGCAACGGCAGCGCAGCCGCGCGACCGTACATAGGCAAAACGCTCAAGCAGATCGCTGCGGAAAAGGGAAAGCCGCCCGTGGAGACCGCGCTGGAGATGATACGCAACGGGCTCGACATGGGCGTAGCGTCCTTCAACATGAACGAACGGGATATCGAGACGTTCATGAAGGACCAATTCGTGATGACGAGTTCAGATGGGTCAGGGGGACATCCCCGGCTCTACGGCACGTATCCGCGTAAGATCCGGAAATACGTGCTCGACAAGCCTGTCATCACCATGCAGCGCCTGGTGCAATCGTCATCCGCTCAGGTGGCTGATGTCTACGGGATCGCTGAGCGCGGTGCGCTTAAGGTAGGCTACTTTGCCGACGTGATCGTGTTCGATCCAGCGACGATCCGCGCTGTTGCGACGTACGTAGAGCCGGAACTATTGAGTGTTGGGATACGCTGGGTCTTCGTCAACGGCAAGGCGGCTGTCGCCGACGGTCAGCTTACAGGCACAATGGCGGGGCGAGGGCTAAGGAAGAGCTCGCAGTGATCTTGGCGTTAGGCTGATTCAACGTGCCGCGATGCGTCCCGCGCGGCACCGGTACTTGGCTACTACAGGCCGCGAGTGCGCAGCATCGTTAGGCGGCGACAGTGCTTTTACCAGGGAGGACACAGAGGACACTGAGCCTTAAAGACTGAATGGAGAAAACATTCGTTAGGTGTGTTGTTGCTGTGTCCTCCGTGTCCCCTGTGTCCTTCTATGGTGAAAAGCTTTAACATGGGGCCGTGCGCCAGCCGGCTTGGAGTAAGTTCGACGCGCGTGGTGGACGCGAAACACTGGACACCGGACGGCTCACCACTCAGCATTGACGTTTCGCCGTCACGTCTAGCTTCTGGAGCACCCCCCATGACCCGCAGTAACCTGTCCGGGCGCCGGTTGGCCGCCCTCGCCGGGCTTTCAGCCGCCCTGGCCGTCGCCATCCCATTGTCCGCTCAAGGCCCCGCCGCGGCGGGCCCGAAAAAACCCGATCTGCCGCTGACAGCGGCCCGCAAGATCAGCTTCACGACGAGCAAGGCGTCGTGGATGTCGCTGGACGTGAGCCCGGACGGGCAAAGCATCGTCTTCGACTTGTTAGGCGACCTTTACACCCTGCCGATCAGCGGCGGAAACGCGATACGCCTAACGAGCGGCATGGCCTACGACGTGCAGCCACGCTTCTCTCCCGACGGTAAGCGAGTGGTCTTTGTGTCGGATCGCTCCGGCGGCGAGAACGTCTGGATCGTCTCACTCGACAAGAAGGACACATTGCAGGTGACCAAAGGGGCGACGGACTTGTATGTCTCTCCGGAATGGTCGCCTGATGGCCAATACGTCGTCGCATCCAAGAGCAACAGCCTGTTCGGTGCTGCGAAGCTGTGGATGTACAACGTCGATGGCGGTACGGGGATCAACCTCATTACGCAGCCGCCTACGCTAAAGACGTTAGGCGCTGCGTTTGGGCCCAATCCGCGTTACGTCTACTTCTCACAGCGCAACGGAGATTGGAGCTACAACGCAATCTTCCCGCTGTACCAACTCGCGGTCTATGACCGCGAGACGGGAACGCAGACAACGATCTCAGGCCGCCACGGCTCCGCGTTCCGGCCCGCGATCTCACCCGACGGCAAATGGCTCGTCTACGGTTCGCGCCACGAAACGCAAACGGGCCTGCGCATCCGCGACCTGTCCACGAGCAAGGAACAGTGGCTGGCATATCCAATTCAGCGCGATGAGCAGGAGTCGCGCGCGCCGATGGACGTGCTTCCCGGATACGCATTCACTCCCGACTCGAAAGCAATCGTCGCGTCGTATGGTGGCGAGATTTGGCGCGTGCCGCTGGATAAGTCAGCGCCGACGCGGATCCTCTTCACAGCGGATGTCGAGCTCGATGCCGGTCCACAGGTCAAGTTCGCGTACAAAGTAGACGACGGTCCAACCGTCACAGCCAAGCAGATCCGCGACGGCGTGCCGTCGCCCGACGGCCGCATGTTTGCCTTCTCCGCGTTAGGCAGGTTGTATGTGATGGACTGGCCCTCGGGAACGCCCCGACGCCTCACGACGTTGACGAGCGGTGAATACCATCCGAGTTGGTCCCCCGACGGCAAGTCGATGGCGTTTGTGACCTGGGATGATTCCATCGGGGGTCACATCTATAAAGCCGCTGTCGACGGCAAGACGAAACCGGTTCAGCTCACGCCAAGCGCCGGGTACTATTTCCAGCCCGCGTGGTCGCCGAACAACCGCATTGTGGCTGTCCGCGCATCCGCGCGCGAGTTCCAGGAGGCCCCGGACTTCGCGTCGGCCCTCGGCGCCAGCGCCGATTTCGTCTGGATCTCGCCTAACGGTGGCCCGCTGAACACAATCGCGCCCAGTGGAAATCGCTTCGCCCCACACTTCACCGCCGACACGACGCGCTTCTTTGCCTACAGCGGCCGTGACGGTCTTGTCTCGATGCGCTGGGACGGCACGGACATCAAGTCGCACCTCAAAGTCACCGGAACACTCCCGCCTGGTGCGTTCATCGCGAAGAATGCGACCTTCCCCGGCACGGACCTGCTCGACCCAACACGACTCGCATCATTGACGTCGCACCTGGACAACGACGCGATGGAGCCGACACCAACGCCGCCGCCAGCGGATGTGATCAGGATGTCGCCGAAGGGCGACCGCGCGCTAGCGAAAGTCGGACCTGATGTCTTCGTGGTCGCTGTTACACAAGTTAGCGCCCAGGCGCCGACAGTGTCGGTGACGAATCCGGATGCAGCGAGCGTCCCCGTGCGCAAGCTCAACGAGCTGGCCGGCGAATTCCCGGCCTGGCATGCTGACGGAAAGCGCGTGCACTGGTCGTTAGGCAACGCCCATTTCGTCTTTGACCTCGATCGCGCCAAGGTTTTCGACGACTCGATGAAGGTCGTGAACAGAGCTAAGGCGGACAGCATCGCCAAAGCCGCTGCCGACACCACCAAGCGCGCGGCACCGGACACAATGAAGAACGTGGCGGCGGACACGTCCAAGAAGGAAACGCCCAAATACAAGCCGCTCGAGCAACGCATAACGATCACTTCTCCGCGTGACCTCCCCACGGGCGTCGCTGTGCTGCGCGGCGCCCGCGTCATCACGATGAAGGGAACCGAAGTCATCGAAGACGCCGACATCGTGATCCGCAACAACCGGATTGCAGCCGTGGGTCGGCGCGGTTCGGTGGACGTGCCGCAAGGTGCGCAGGTAATCGACATGAGCGGGAAGACAATCACACCAGGTTTTGTCGACACGCACTACCACACGCAGTGGCTCATCCCCGATATCCACGTCTCGCAGGTGTGGCAGTACATCGCCACGCTCGCGTATGGCGTCACGACCACGCGCGATCCGCAGACCGGAAGCACCGACGTGCTTACCTACGGCGATCGCGTAGAAACGGGTGATATGGTCGGTCCGCGCATTTACTCGACGGGACCCGGCGTCCTCTGGTTCGAGCCGCCGAAAGACCTCGATCACGCCAAGATCATCCTCAAGCGTTATGCATCGTACTTCGATACGAAGACGCTCAAGATGTACATGACCGGGAATCGGCAGCAGCGGCAGTGGATCATCATGGCCGCGAAAGAGAACAACATCATGCCGACGACTGAGGGTGGGCTCGACTTCAAGCTCGACATGACGCACGCGCTCGATGGTTACTCAGGAATCGAGCATGCCCTCCCGATTGCTCCGTTGTACGAGGACGTCACTCAAATGATTGCCAAGACGGGCGTGGTGAACTCACCGACGCTCATCGTCTCGTATGGCGGGCCGTTCGGCGAAGACTATTTCTACAATCACGAGAATCCGTGGGAAGACACGAAGCTGCGACGCTTCACCCCGCACGATCATCTCTATGCGAAGACGAGTCGTCGTGGCGCAGGGATTGGTCCCGGACCTGGTGGCTTCTTCCGCAAAGAGCAGTTCGTCTTTCCGCTACACGCCAAGTCGATGAAAGACATCGTCGCGGCGGGCGGCATGGTCGGCATCGGTGCGCATGGTCAGATCCAAGGGATCGGCTACCACTGGGAGATGCAGATGATGGGCTCCGGCGGCATGTCGAATCACGACGTGTTGCGTGCGGCAACGATCTTTGGCGCCGAGGCGATTGGTATGGGAGGGGAGATCGGCACGCTGGAGGCTGGGAAGTTCGCCGACCTCGTTGTGATGGCGAAGAATCCGCTCGACGACATCCGCAACAGCAACAGCATTACGCACGTCATGAAAGGCGGGCGGCTGTACAACGGCGACACGATGGACGAGCAGTGGCCGCGGCAGCGCAAGCTGCCGAAGTACCATTGGCAGAACAGCTTGCCCGTCACGAATGCCGGAATTCGTTAGGCATTATGTAGCCGGCGCGGCGTGCGCATTGCTGTTATGCGCGCCGCCCGCCGGCGCGCAGGAGCCGGTCCAGTGGGGTCGCTCCACAGATTCATTGATCTTCGCGACGTTCTCGATCGCGGCGATCGATCCGCGCACGCGCGAAGTAGGAGTCGCCGTCACGACTCGCAATCCGTGTGTCGGCAACGCCGTGCCATGGGTTCGGGTCGGCGTCGGTGCTGTTGCGACGCAGGCTAATAGCCGTACGCAGTACGGTGACGAGTTACTCGACGCGTTAGGTAACGGCGAAGATCCCGACGCCGCGCTGCGGCGCCTGCTGGCGGTCGATTCGGCGTCGCGCAGCCGGCAGGTTGCTGTCATAGGAGTCGATGGCCGCGCCGCTCAGCACACCGGTGCCGCCGCGAACGCCTGGGCCGGTCACCGTCGCGGAGCGACGTACGTGACGCAAGGGAACATTCTCGTTGGGCCGCAGGTCCTCGAAGCCGTCGCCAAGACGTTTGAAGCGACCGAGGGGTCTCCGCGCCACCTCGGTGATCGCCTGATCGAAGCGTTAGCTGCGGGGCACGCGCAGGGGGGCGACGCGCGCAAAGGACGCATGCAATCGGCTGCGATGTTGGTCGCGGATCCGCGTCCTGGTCGGTCGCGTCGCGACGACGGGGTGACCAACAACATCAACGTCTGCGAACATCCGGAGCCGGTCGCCGAGCTACGGCGCATCTATGATACGATCAGTCAGACGTTAGGCTACCGCACGCTACAGGAGTTCGGCGGCAATGATGTCTGGCAGCTGAAAGTGATGTTGCACGCGTTAGGCCACTACCGCGCTACCGAACCTGAGCTTCAGCGCGGCAATGACGCCATGATCTACACGGCGGACGCTGTCGCGGCTATCGATGCGTTTCGTACAGCGAACGGAATGTCCGCCGGCGGCTCGCCGCGCGGGTTGGTCGACGCGGAGCTCGTGAAAGCGATGTGGGGGGCGCTGGAAAAGAGCGGCAAAGCGGCCAAGGTGCGTTCACTTCTTCTCGAGCCAACGGCGGTCCGTCGCTAGCCCGTGCGCCGCGCACTGCGGCATCGCGACGTTACGGTACGGACCGCCTGGTCAACTCCTCGAAGGTCACGTTCGACGGTGGCCGCATCCGCCGAAGCCGCTCGGCGTCGACCTCCGCCTGCCGGAACACACGCAGCAGATTTTCGCCAGCCAGTTGTCGCAGGTCGGCGTCGCGCCATCCGCGCCTAACGAGCTCTGCGAAGAGCGCCGGGTATTTAGACACGTCTTCGAGCCCTTGCACCAGCTCCTGATCAGCTTCCGCACCATAGAAGTCGGCGCCGATGCCTACGTGATCAATCCCGGCAACTTTGCGGATGTGCTCGATGTGGTCCGCGACGTCTTTGATCGTGGCGCGCGGCGCCGGACCTTTCTCAGCCAGGTATTCTCTGCTGAGCCGCTGCGACTGGGAGTCGGAAGTAGCACGCGTTAGGCGAGGAAATAGCTCGGCGCTCCAGCGACGTACCGGATCCGAAACGAAGTCCGGAATAAAGGCGACCATGACGACACCACCGTTCTGCGGTAAACGGCGGAGGATCGAGTCGGGCACATTGCGTGCGTGATCCGTTAGTGCCATCGCCGAAGAGTGCGAAAAGATCACGGGTGCCTCTGCGATAGCGAGAACATCACTCATCGTGGCAGGAGACACGTGCGAAATATCAACCAGCATGCCCAGGCGATTCATCTCGCGCACAACTTCGCGACCGAATGGCGCGAGCCCGCCGTGGCGCGCGGTGTCCGTAGCCGAGTCGGACCAATCGTTGGTGTGAAAATGGGTGAGCGTCATGTAGCGGACGCCCAAATCGTAGTAGGCACGCAACACGCCTAACGAATTGGCGATTGTGTGACCGCCTTCGATGCCAAGTAGCGACGCGATCCGACCGCGAGCTATCTCGCGCCGGATATCCGCTACGCTCGCGGCAAAGGCCAGATCCTTCGGGTATTTCGCAATAACGCGCCGCGCGATGTCGATTTGCTCGAGCTGTGCCCGCATAGCGTCGAGCGGTGTGAATCCGCTCGGCACGTATACTGACCAAAACTGCGCGCCGACCATTCCTGTGCGCAGCCGCGGAATGTCCGTGTCGAAGCGAGCGCGCTTGGAGATGTCAAAAGCCTCCACGTCCCGGGGCGGCGTGCCACTTTCCCGAATGACCCACGGCAGATCATTGTGCGTATCGATGATCGGTGTCGTGCGCAGAATCGCCAGCGCCCGTCGTAGTGCTGCGTCATCTGTTTGAGCCGGCGCCCTTGCGACGACGAGTGCTATCGCTATTGCAACGATGCCGCTCTTTTGCATCATGTACGATCGGGTCATAGTGATCCTCAGCTACGTCGCGTCGCCGCCGGCGCTCCCCGCACGAACGCTATAAAGTCCGTCGCTGCCGGTACTCCGCCATCTCGCCGCATCCTCAGCGCCACTTGGCCGCGATGATACGAGCCGTGCAGCGCCACGTGCGTCAAGATGTCCACGATCGCGCTGCGAAATGCTTGCCCGGCGCTGTTCGTATAATCCACTTCGCGCGACATGTCTTCGGGCGTTAGGCGCGCCACATACGCGCGATACCGCGACGCATTGTCGGCGGCAGCCGCGGCGATTTGCGTTTTGGTGAGCGCCGGCCAAACCGCCAGGGATGCCTTACGCGCTTCCAGGCGGCTGAGCCAAACCTCCTCGGCCCCCAAAACATGCGCGAACAGCTCGAGGATGTCGGCAGCGACGTCCTGCTGCTCGAGCGCCGCGATCACGTGCGCATTGGCCCACTCCGCGTGCTCCAACAAGCGACGCAGCTGCGCGAGGAGCATTGAGTCTCGTTAGGTATCGGTCGCCGTACCGCGCATGCGCCGCATACGACGGTTGCTCGCCGCGTCGACGAACTGCAGAACCAGCGGGTGCACGTCCCCACCCCCGACATCAGCGCCTTCGGCTGCGGTCCCCGGTATTATCCCGACTCCAGCGCGCAAAGCGCGACGCTCGGGCTGAAACAACGTCGCGACAAAAAACGAGTGCGTCGCGTGCTCGAGCGCGCGGACCTCTCCGCGATCGTCACGCGCACCGCACAGTAAGCCGCGCGCTTCCAGGCGAGGGAGATACTCCGGGTTTATGCCGTAGCGACAGTGATACTCCTCGCGTTCGCCGGCGCCGTAGAGCGCTCCGAACCGCGTCCCCGCGACTGCTTCGATCGGCGCGCTCACTTCCACCAGTTCGCAAGTGAGCGGTGTAATGGCGAGCGACGCCGCCGTAGGATCGAGCTCAGCGTGCTTTGCATCGTCGTCGCCGAGCACGTTGCGCACGAACTCGAGCACAGCATGCTGAAATCCACCGCACGTTCCCAGAAATGGTGTGTCCGATTCACGTGCATAACGAATCGCCGCGAGAGCGCCGTCCGTCTTCGCGTAAGGCGTCGCTGGCGCGCACCAGATTCCGTCGGGAACACCGATCATCTCGGTGACGTGCTGCGGACATTCCGGAAGGAGGCTGGTGTGCCACCACTCCCAGGACAAATCGGGCCATGCGGTCTGCTGCGCGCGCGCGAGGGATGCGTCGATCCCCTCGTGCGCGGTCACACCGCGGTCAAAATCGCCAACGATCGCCAGTCGAATCATGCATTCCTATGATATGCGCGCCGCTCGCGCCGCGCAGCCATTACTTGGACACAACGAAGGAATAGAGGTCAAAGGTTAGAGGATTCGAACTTTGACCGGGCCTGGCCGTGCAAAATTGTGAGCGAAGTCACGCCTGCTGCGTCATCGCGCGTGCTTGGACCTCTTCGGCGGTCAAACCAAAGAGTGGCGGTGTCGTCACGTCCAGCATGCCCAACATGAGATAGATCTGCCCACGATGATGTGCCTCGTGTTCCACCATCGCGCGGAGCCATTTCCACGTCGTAATCGGCGTTCCAGCTGGCGTTAGGCATTTCCGCTGTAGATCCTCGTCATGCAGCTGGCCGAACAACGCGAGCGACTCGGCGTGCAGACGGTCCATGAAAGCAATCACCTCGTCTTTCCCGGCGGCGAGCTCTGGTCCGCAACCGCGATACGCAGGCGGCCGGCCGTGCACCGTTTCGGCATACATGTGTCGCTCGATCGTGACGAGATGTCGAGCGAGATCGCCGAGCGTGAATCGGCCTGGCTTCGGGGCCCATTCGATGTGCTCCGGCGCGATCGCCTCGACGACTCGACGCGTGCGTCCGCGGATGTTGCGCCAATAGTCGAGAAACGACTGAACGCTGCGGATCTCCATGACTGTCCTCCGGCTGAGCGCCGGTCAGTTACCTAACGATTCGGCCAAGCGAGCCGCTGCCGCGGCGAGAGCGGCGGCGCGATCCTGGACACGTTGGGCTTGCGCGTCCGCGCCGCTGCGACGCAAGGCGTCGCTCTGCGCTCGTAACAAATCAACCCACACGCGAACGCGTTCCGGGTCGCTCAGGAGTCGCACGGCGGTGTCGGCATCGACGCGTTCAAGCAGCTGCGCCTGGGGTCCGCCACCGAGGAGCGCGCCGATCGCCTGGTCTGCCTCGCGCGCGACTTCGTCGCCGTCGACGCCTTCCTCAGTGAGCAACTCGCGAAGACGACGCGCGGCGGCGCCGGCCTGCTGGATCAGGCGAAGGAGGTAGTCCCGCCGCTCAGTCAACACTGGAAGGACGCTTCTGTGGCACGATCAGGATGCCGAGAATGCGGCTGCGATGGCGCGCGAGCAGGTACTCTACCAGGTCGCCTACGACATTGTGAGGCCGGCCGCGGCCGCGATTCACCACTCGGCAGCGCAGCACCTGCGCCGAGGCATCCCATTCGTAGTTGACTGTCCCCTGACTCTCGGGTTTGTTGCCACGCAGCTTGGCCCACCCAGGGGCGCGGCCGGGCTGGTGCTCTTTCAGCACCTCCAAGCCGTGCTTCGCAAGACGTCGATCGTTCGCAATCGCTTCGCGAAGACTCGTCCCACGCGTGCAGTAGATGTCGACGAGAGTTTGCATGCGATGCGAGCGCCTAACGCTTGAGCGAGAATACCGCCGGCAGTCGCAAGCTAGCGCACAGAGTCACCGAAGCGGAGCGCTACGGCGCGGCGGATCTGACTTTCGACCGCGCCGGTCGAGCCGCACGCGATCGGCTGTTTGGCGCTACCCTGGAGATCTTGTGCGGATGCGGCAAGCGCTACGCCAAGCCGCGTCTTGCCCGCACTGAGCGAATCGACAAACGCGGCGATCGCGAGGAAGATGCGATAGCTGTCGGCGTTAGGTCCGGTCATGCCAGAACCGCAACTCACATAGCGCGACATCGCAGCATTCCCCAACCGCCGCAGCTTCACGATCTCCAAGTTGCCCACGACGCCGGCCGTCGAGTCTCGTAGCCGGAGTTCGATTTTGAATTCGTGCTCCAGCGCCGCGGCAGCTACTTGGAAGACTTCCCCCCGCGCGCCGCTGACGTCGCTGCGAATCGCGATCGTATCCAGGGCTATGACGGCTGGGTACGCGGGGAGTCGCACACGCGCGCGGTACGCCTGCGCATCGAGCGCAGTGGCCAAAACAGGCGCGAGGACCAGAAAGGTCAGCGCGCGGGGCCAACGTCGACGTGGCATCTGCTGCTGCATGAAACGCTCCCACCCTAACGAGAATGTCCGGCTATAGCATGAGCTCAAAGTACACCAGCGGCGTCTTGCGGTACGTTACTCTGGCGACCTCGCGAAAGCCGCACTTGGCATAGAACCCGCCCGCTCCTGCATCGGCGTCGTAGGCGTCGAGGCGTATCGCGTCTCCGGACCACGCCCGCACAATCGTTAGCGCCTCCTCGATACAGCGGCGGCCGATCCCTTGGCGCTGCACGGTAGGGTCCACAGCCATGTCCGTTAAATAGATCGGCCGTGTGCAGGTTGTGAAGTAGCTCGGGTCGATGGCCCAGGGCTTCTTCGTCGCCAGCCGCAACGTCGCGACCAGCCGCTTGCGCTGTCGCATCACGACCACGCGTGATATGCGCAGCGCGTGCAGCAGACTACGCTCCGAGACGGCTCCCGACCAGTGGCCATCGCCGTACTCCCGCGTTAGGCGCTCGGCGGCCGCGTTGCGGAGTGCGACGATTGCCGGCGCGTCGTCCACGGTCGCTGCTTCCAGCCGCGCGGTTGGCGGCATCAGCGATGATCCCCGAGCGTGACTAGACCTCCTGTTTGGCGTCGCGGGCTCGCGGCAGAAGGGGCGCGGCAGCTTCCCCAGGCGCCACGGCGCCAGGGACATCCGCCGCGCGCAGCGCCTGCTCGGCGAGAACGAGCTCCAGCTCCCCCGCGAACTCCTGTGCGGCCAGTCGCTCGCGCAACCTGAGCCGCAGCACCAGTTCAGCTGGATGGTCGAGCCGCAGCCCACCCTTCCCTACGACGTGTTCAAAGGCGCGCAGGTCAGCAGCGGTCAACACGAGTCGCGCCCCGCTCCACGGCCACCACGATGCGCGCACCTTGGCAGCGGAGACTCCGCTCAGCGGAACAGCGACCTCGCGCACAGGATCGAGCTCTCGATCCGTGCGGATCTCGCGACCGACGCGATCGGTTTCGCGCGACACGCGCCATTGCAGTACGATGCGATCCCCTTCGATGCGGATCAGGCCGTGCACTGTTTCCGCCGTCGACGTGATTTCACCGCCCGCGATGACGTCTTCGGAGCGGCGCAGAAAGAATGGGAGTGCGGTGACGTGGCGCATAACGACTTTACGTCGACACGTTAGGCGCCGATTGCCTGTCTGATGCGCGCGATCTGCTGAACGTGGACGATGTCGTGCCCGGCGTAATTGAGGATCATCTGGTTGATGCTCTCCTCGCCCCCGTTCACTATGCAAGCCGACGCGCTCGCGCTCCGCCGCACTCGTTTCGTCCAAGAGACACAGATTGCTCAGGCGCAGGCGCTCGAAGTCGGTCAGAGCCTCCTGCACGTGTGTTTTATCGTAGTGTAGCCGCTGCGCCCAACGCTCCTGATCGTAGCCAACCAAAATGGGGCGATCGTGCGCGAGCACCATGCGGATGCGAAACGCGCCAACCAACTCAGAGTCCGCGAGGTGTTGGATCACATCGCGGACAGACCATAACCCCGGCGCCTCGGGCGTGCCGAGTTGCGCGTCGTCGAGGCCAGCAATGGCTCGCCGCAGCTCCTGCGCAGTCGCACGCAGCACATCAATTGGATCGCGAGACCCGAGAGCAGCGAGTAGCCGAGCGATGTACTGTTCGGCCGTCTCCGGCGCGCGCGGTGCGCGCGTTGCGACGTCTGTCATTCGAGTACCAGCAGTGAGTTCAGATGATGAGTCCCGAGAACAGGACGTCATCACCACGCGTTAATTGCTGAACTCGAAGCTATCAGCTGGCGGCTGCTTCTTGGGGTCGGATCTTGAAATATTGGTCCTAAACGTTGCGTCGCCGCGGCAAATTCACGCCGCGTGGTTTTGCTACGGCGACGCAACACTTAGGACCAATATTTCAAGATCCGACCCCCCTCAACACGTGACCTTGGGATTCCAGTCAGCAAAGAGACCGTTCTTGTTCTCTTCCCAAGCCCACACATGCAAGTACCACAGGTTCAGCTCGTCACTGCGCCGCAGTGCTTCGCCAAATATCGTCGGCGCTTCAGCATCTCGGGGGCGAATCCGGTAGGGAATGATGTACTCCACAGCCACAAGCTTTTGCTTGCCGCTTTCGTCCTTGGCGTAGAGCAGGATCTCGGGGCGCTCTAGCTCGAGTTTACCGTCGACGTGTGCACGGTTCACGTAGTGCTGACCCATCCCTCCCCCCGCCATTGGATTCGCCAGGCACGGCGGAGTCGAAGTTGGCCAACCCGCCGCCTGAGCAGCGGCGATGTCGCGGAAGGGGGCGGTTGCCGAGCGAACGATTTCCAGATCGCGCGCGACATCCGGCGGATACGTGCCGGGTCCCTTTGCCGGCGTCTGAGATTGTGCGCACGCAGAGAGCGCGCATACACCTGTAAGCACAAGGAAGATTCGTGAAACGGAGAACATGATCGCCCAACCTATTTGGTGATTTGTGCCTAACACATCGCAGTGTTGCGAGTGGAGCGGAGCGCGTGAAGTGTGAATGCACGCTGCATCACGTCGCCACGCCTATGGGGCGTCTCATCGGCTGCGGGGGGTGAAACACCTGCCGCGAGGGGCGATGGATAGAGTCGCGCTATCTACGGGGCCCGCCGCGTCCGCGGCGCTGGGGACTTTGCTATTGGCGGCCCGTTACTTCGTCTCTATTGTTGGCCTCTCTCTCATGACCACCTCATGATTTCCGCGGGGACCACCGCCGAACAGCACACCGCTCAGGCAGCACGGCGGCGCATTCCATACCTCGCGATCTTTGCGTTCTGGACGCTGTGGAGTCTTTGGTCCGCGCAACAGAGCGTGCTCCTCACTGTGGTCAGCGGACGTGCCGTCGAATCATGGCTGCGCCCCTTAAGCTTGTCGCTGTCCAGCGGTTGGTTCTGGGCGCTGCTGACGCCGATCATCATGCACTACACGCGCGCGGTGCGCGATCGCTTCGACTCACGCGTTAGGCTTGTCGCCGCTCATGCCGCCCTTTTCGTGATCATCCACGTCATCGACTCCTGGGTGTATTCCATCGTAAGCGCAGCCTGGGCTCCCGTCCCGCGACCATTCGAGCAACTCGTCGTTTCCCTCACGACGATCAACGCGTGGACGTATGGGACGGTCGCCATTGTGACGACGCTGGTGGACTATCACGACGCCTTACGCGAACGGACGATGCGCGCCGCGCGCCTCGAAGCACAGCTGGCGCTAGCGCAATTCCAGGCGCTCCGTGCCCAGCTGCATCCGCACTTCCTTTTCAACGCGCTGAATGCCATCACGGCACTCATTCACAAGGACCCAGCGCGCGCCGACCGCATGCTCGCGCGCCTCAGCGAGTTACTGCGCCTGGCGATCGATACCGCGGGTTCCCCGGAGGTACGTCTGATCGATGAAGTGGAGTTCGTGAAGCGTTACCTCGAGGTCGAACGCATGCGCTTTGGCGAGCGGCTCGATGTTCGCGTCGAGCTCCCGGTCGAAACCTACGATGCGCTCGTGCCTAACATGTTGTTGCAACCGATCGTGGAGAACGCCGTGCGCCACGGCGTCGCGCCGCATCCCGGACCTGGGCGGGTTCAGATCCGCGCCGAACGAAATGGATCGCGCCTCGGCATCGTCGTGAGCGATACGGGCAAGGGGATTGCGCACGACGGAACGCCTAACGAAGGACGTGGCGGGGGCGTTGGGCTCCGCACGACTCGCGAGCGGTTAGAGAAGCTCTACGGCAGCGCCCAGGAGCTCGCCCTCGTCAATCTCCCTGGGGGCGGGTTCGAGACACGCGTCATGCTTCCATTCCGGCGCCAGAGCGACACGGCACCTATTGATGAAGATTCGCTGCCTCGTCGTTGACGACGAACCCCTCGGCCGTGAGCGTATCGTTTCGCTTCTGAGCGCGCTCCCGGATGCGGAAGTCGTCGGCGAGAGCGAGACTGGCAGCGCGGCGATTGCGGCGATCGAAGCCCTAACGCCCGATCTGCTCTTTCTCGACGTGCAGATGCCTGAAGTCGACGGTTTCGGTGTCCTCGCTTCAGTTGACCGGTCGCATGTGCCAGCGGTGATTTTCGTAACCGCATACGACGAATACGCACTGCGTGCCTTTGAAGTGTACGCGCAGGACTATCTCCTCAAGCCATTCGATCCCGATCGCTTCTATTCAGCGTTTCAGCGGGCGGCACATCGCATCCGTACCGAGCGCGCGAGCGACACGAATTCTCGTCTGGTCGCTCTGCTCGACAACATAGATCGCGATCGACCGCGACGCTCTCGTATCGCGATCAGATCCGGAGGGAGCGTGTTCTTCCTACCGGTCGAGGAAATCGATTGGTTGGAAGCCGCCGACAACTACGTGCGCATTCATGCGAAAGGAGAGACGTACATCGTGCGGCAGACTCTGCAGCGGATGGAGGATTCGCTCGCGCCAAGTGCTTTCGTGCGCATCCATCGCTCGTCGATCGTCAACGTCGGCAGAATCAAGGAGATTCAGCCGTGGTTTGGCGGCGAATACGTCGTCTTGCTCCGCGATGGAACAAAGCTGCACACCAGTCGGCGCTACAGAGCCCGACTTGAGAGCCTCATGGAGTGAGGCGGCTTAGGCTGGATCTGCGGCGTCGCCTTTCTGCGGTTGGATGAGGTCCCACTTGTTGCCGTAGAGATCCTTGAAGACCACCACCGTCCCGTATGACTCTTGGCGCGGCTTTTCGGTGAACGTAACGCCGCGCCGCTGCATCGCTGCGTAATCGCGCTGAAAATCGTCGCTGTGCAGAAAGAGGAACACGCGGCCGCCTGTTTGATTGCCGACCGCGCGTTCCTGATCAGGCGTCGCTGCCTGAGCGAGCAGTAACGCCGTGCCGCCGCCACTGGGTGCTACGACTACCCAGCGTTTGCCATGCTCGCGCGCTTCGTCCTCGAGCAGCTCGAAGCCAAGCGCAGTCGTGTAGTACACGATCGCCTCATCGTAGTCCCGCACCAGAATAGCGACGCGAGCGAGAATCTGCGGCATGTTCGTTAGGCTGCGGTGTCTATGTTTTGGGTACTTCTGACATCAAAGCGAGTTGGTTTCCATCCGGATCGCGGAACTCGGCAAGCCACAGGTCATACGTGGCGGCACGATGTACCAGGTGCGGCTCCTTGATGAACGTGACGCCGAGCTTCGCGAGCCGCTCATGCACGCCCTGAATGTCTGTCACCTTGAAGTAGATCATCGAGCCGCGTTGAGGCGTGTGACCCGCTTCCACCACCCCGACGAGCAGGCGCACTGTGCCACACTGAAAAAAGCTCATCTGCGGCGGCGCCGTGAAGAGCAAGGGCAATCCCAACGTGTCGCGATAAAATGGAATCGCCTTCTCGAGATCATCCACTGGAACGAGCAGCTGTCCGATCGTCGCCTGCGAGAGGTCCTGCGCGGTACCTACCATACGTTCTCCTTGTTTGGCGCTGCACTCGCCGATATATTTAGTGTAGCTAACTAACTATTTAGCTACAGCAACTATCTGCCGTCAAGAGCCAAATGACTCCTTCCGCTGAGCGGACCGTCCTCGCCGACCGCGTGCATTCGGCGGCGATTCAGCTCCTGCGCCGCCTGCGCAAGCAAGACGAAGCGAGCGGCCTGACCCCCGCCCGGGCATCGGCGCTGTCCGTCGTCGTCTTCGGTGGGCCGCTGACCATTGGGCAGCTGGCCAGCGCGGAACAGGTGAGCGCTCCTACCATGACCCGTCTCGTCGTTGGCCTCGAGCGCGACGGCCTCGTCAAACGCGAACGCGACGCCAGCGACGCACGCGTCAGCTGGATCCGCGCGACCGCAAAAGGCGATCGCATCCTGCGTGAGGGACGCCAGCGCCGCGTCGTCGAACTGGCGCGTGAGCTCGACGCCCTGTCCACCGCTGACGCGGAGCATCTCGCGCGCGCCGCTGAAATTATCGAACGCATAACGGGACGCGGGACGCCCGCGTTAGGCGCTACGGCTCGCCCTCGCGCCGCCGGGAATGCCGCATCTCCAGGCCGCGCACGACCACGTACGCGATGAGCGCGAACACAAAGAACACGAGCAGCATCCAAGCGACGCTTTGCAGAGTACCGATCACCGTGCGATACACCTCGAGCGTCCAGCGCTCCGGCGTCAACGCGAGCGGCGCCGCATTCCGCTCGCGCGGAAGGATGTACTGCTCCAACGACCAGACGCGCACACCACCCGAGATCCCCACAACATAGATCGCAAAGACGATGTAGCGGTGCCATGCCGCGCTCAGATCCTCCGCCACGAGCCTGCCGAGGATCTGGCGTAACGGCCGATCGAAGAGCCGCGCGACGGCTAAGGAGACGAGCGCCGCGATGAGGAACGTGACGAGCAGCAGCGTCAGAAACATGTTGACTCGTTAGGGATTCCTACCAGAGCTGCCGTTGCCGCATGAGACGCGGCTCATACGATATGACACGGCCGGCCACGCTGTCGACTACCACGCGCACCCAGCCGATGTCCTGCGATCCATATGTCTCTAAGCGCGTGAAGTTGGCGAGTATGGTATCGCTTCCCGGACGCATGAGCGGATTGTCCACTCGATACACGTGACTGTCGCCGTGGACGAACAGCACGAAACCGGGGAACTCGCCGGCGCGCGCCCGCAGCCGCCGGACAAACTCACGATACGCTGGCCACGAGCCTTCGGGACGTTCGAATCCTGGATCCGCATGCACGGCAATGACCAGTCCATGGAGCGAGTCATTGCGCGCAATCGCAAAGGACGTGTCAAGCCAGTGCAGCGCAGCAGCCATCCTGCGATCAGCCTCCGCGGTTCGTTCCGCTGGGCTTTCGCCCTCAAAGCCCTTGCCGTTTGCGGAGCCTACTACATGCGCAGTGACGAAGAGAAACCCGCCATAACGCCAACGGATGTTCTCGACGAACTCGGCCCACGTATTGTCATCACTTTGTGTTTCAACAGTGATCGGACGGCGACCGAGCGTCGAATGCGGCGTCGCGAAGAGGGTCTTGCGGATGTTTTGCAGTCGTTCGAGCGGATCGAAACCGCCGCCAGTGTCGCGGTGGCAATCGGTCCACTCATTGTCACCAGGCGTGTAGATGACTGCTGTCTCGATCGTTTGCAGCATGCGGTGCCTGTCGGCGAGAATCTCATTTGCACAGGGATGGCCCTGGATATCGCCGATGTGAATAAGCCATTGCAGATTGCCGCCGTTGACGTCCCGGAGCAGCCGTTTGAAGCGCTGCTCCTCCTGTCGCGTATACAGCCCGTCGCCGAACACGCCAAACGCGAATGCGTTAGGCGGTAGCGGCGGGATTGCCGCCGGAGAACACGCCGCCGCGGCCATCACCAGCGCGAGACGCATCACTTACGGTCGTAAACGAGAATGCTGCCAACCGTGCGTCCGCCGGCGCCAACCGGCTTGCTCATGACCGTGAGCGTCTTGCCATCTGCTGCAACGATTCGCGTCAGCGACCCGACGAACGTGGGTCCTTTTGTGTCGAAGCGCTCGACTGTACGCGCATCGAGTCGCGCAAATGATATGGAGTCGGCGTTAGGCGATCCGCTAATGGGATAGCGCTTACCGTCGTACGCTGCCGTATACGTAGTCTGCAGCACCGCGCCGCTGCGAGTGACCGTCTCCGTTGTCGCAGTAATGCCGCTGGGTCCGGGAGCATACGTCACCGTCTGACTCGTGATATCGGGTATCCCACCGCCAAAGCTCGACTTGGCGATATTGAGCACCCACGTTCCGATCACAGGATCGTTTTCAGTGGGCAGCTCGTTCTCACGGCCGCCGCAAGCGGCGAGCGCAAGAAGTAGGCAGTGCACTGCAACACGTTTCGTCATTAATTCCGTCGATGGTTCGACTAGTCCAACCAAAAGTAGAGGTAGCGACTGCCCCGGTCACCTTCTGGATCGAAGCCCTCGCGCCGCGCCTCTTGGGCGTTGATCTCAAACAGCTTGGCGCGAGCCGCTGCGTCTGTCGGAAGCTTGATCAGCAGCGCATCGGCATACGGTCCGCCTTCCTGCGCGATCCACGAAGCGTCTGCTGGACATTCAGCACATAGACGGTGTCGGCGCCGCTCTCGTACAGGGAGTCGATGAACGCGGCAGCCCGACTCTCATAGAGCGAAAGCTCATCGTGGCACCCGGCCAAACAGATGACAGCGACAGCCAAGCGGCTTAGACGAGACATGGCGTGGACTCCGCGGTTAGGCCTCTCCTGTGCGTGCGCTGCATCAATCATGGGGATCGCGCCGGCGCTCACCGTACCATGCATCGAGCCCACGTCGGCCGCGCGCAAGCCCAAGCATCTGGAGTCCTGCCTGAAGCATCGCGCGTGAGACTTCCCACACCGAGTGTGCGCGCAGTTTGCGGCTGGACGTCGTCACCGTCTCTCGCAGAATGACGAATCGACCGCGCCGCTTGAGCGCTCGGCTAAGAGCGATTTCTTCGCTCGCGTATATCGACTCATCGAAGCCGCCCACTGCGTTGAACGCACTACGCGTGCAAAAGACGAAGCAGCCGAACGCAAATCGCAGCGTGCGCGATGCAAGAACCGTTAGGCGCACGCCCGGTCGGAAGTGCCACGGTATAGGACCATCGAAACGCACCGTTGCACCGCCGCCAGCCGCGCCGTCGCGGAGTGACTCTACCGCTCGGCGAATCACTTCCGGCGTCACAAGCGTGTCGGCGTCAACGAACAGGAGCGCGTCACCAGTCGACGCGTGAGCGCCGGCGTTTCGCGTCGCCGCAATTTGACGCTGTTTCACGTCGATGACCTGAGCACCGGCCGCGAGCGCGATGTCGCGGGTATTGTCCGTCGACGCGTCGTTGGCGACGACGATTTCATACGGCACGCCGATATCCTTCGCCGCTGCATGGATTGCATCGAGTGTACGGCCAAGGTGCTGCGCCTCGTTATAGGCCGGCACAACAAAGGAGAGCACCACGCTAGTCGTTAGGCTCGCGTTTGTATGTCGCGAGCAGTCGCTTCGAGGCACGCCGCGGCATCGCCTCCCCCCTGTCTGAGGGAGTTCTAGCGAGCGGCATCGCCGACACGAACCAGACGAAGCGTTTTCAACTGCCTGATCCAGCGTGCGCGGTGCTGTCCCTCGCCTCCCATCGCGAGGCGTAGGGGGCCTGATTCCGCGTTCAGCGGTTGGCCATCTGCGGTCACCGCTACGATTGCCGTGCGGCCACCGAACTGCTCATCCAGCTCGGAAAGCGTGTATGCGACCTTGTAACCGTCGCTCGCTTCGGCAACCACGACAATCAGCATGCTCGGCCCGCGAAGCGCGCGTCCTTCAGGAGCACCAACCAGGGAGACGAGGGATCGCACCGTCGGTCCGCGGAAACGCACTTTGCCGGACGCACCGGAGTCACTCACTTCGACCTGGGGCAACCCTTGCAGCTCACCGACACCTAACGACTTCGTCGTGCCGTCGAGGCCGATCAGCGTGAGCGTGCCGGGTGTCGGCTGAGCCGCAGCAATTGCGCTGGAAAGGCCGAGTGCAAGGAAGGACTGTCTAAGGACAGCTGCTACTCGCATTGTTTGGGAATCACGTGAGAAGTTTGCGAAACTGAATGATGCGGTCGACTTCGGCGTAGCCGCTGCGCTCGTGTGCCTCGCGGCTGACCTCATTGTGAAGTTGTGTATCGGATGCCATTTCGCGATAGCCACGCGAGCGTGCCCAGTCCTCGGCAGCCGCCAGTAGAGCGCGTCCATACCCTTGGCGGCGGACGTCGGGATCCACAAACCACGCCTCGATGTAGCCGACCGGAGAGGTCGTGCAGCCGTCCGCATAAGGGCGCGATCCGACTTCCACGAAACCGCACGCCGAACCGTCCTGTCGTTCGGCAACGAACACACGCCCGTCGTCGCGCACTACAAACTCGCGCATCCCTGACTCGATGTCGTCAGCTGTTTCGTGTGGGAAAAGCGCGAGGCCCATGCGCCTCCATTCACTCCAGTCCGCATCGCGATAGCGCCTTACGATCGGTATCATGTGCCTAACGAGCCGATGCGGCGTGGGCTTGCGTCTCGAGCCAACGCGCGATTCGCTCGGACGGGTGGAGAAGCGCCACACGGCGAGCGCGAGCCCCTAGGATGAGCCATATTCCGACAGGCTTTCGAGTGTGCACGACCGCATATTTGCTCATATGCCGAGCGCTGACAACAACGACGAGATCGATTCCGAGCTCGAGGCTGAGCTAGACGCTGATTTCCCGCTCGGGGACGGTACCGCTGATATCGACGCTGCGGTGTTGTGCCCGTACTGTGACGAAACAGTAGTTATCGCGCTCGATCCAGGGAGCGGCGAGGACCAGGAGTACGTCGAAGACTGCGTGGTTTGCTGCCAGCCGTGGCATGTGAGCGTGTCGTACGATGGGAGCGGCGCCGCGAGCGTGACCGTTTCCGCGCTGGACGAGTGAAGCTCTGTACTTCTCACGCTCTTGTTCCTCACCGCTCACGCTCTCGACCATCACTTTTCACGCTCTCGTCTAAAGCTGTTATGAGTGAAGGCCGAGAACGTGATGGGTGAGGGTCAACCGCGTGAGAGGTAAACTGCTAGCTGCCTGGCTGACTTCCCCAGATTTCGCCTAACACGCGCACGAAGTTGCCGCCAAGAATTCCGGTAATTTCAGCATCTGAGTAGCGGCGGCGGATGAGGCCTTCCGTGAGATCGAACATGCGCTTCGGATGGTCCAAGCCTTCAATGTCGATCTTGTCGCGGAAGCTGTAGCTGTCTTTGTATGCCGCCTTGAGACGCTGATACGCCGCTGGTTCCATATCGTCGTATCCATCCAGATCGACGTCGCTACCGACGCCGAGGTGCTGCGGGCCGATCAAGTTCTTTACGTGATCGAAGTGGTTGATGACATCCTCGATTGTCGTGGGCTCCGAGTTCTTCACGAAATTCCTAACGCCGGTAATTCCCATTACACCGCCCGCCTTACCGCATGCTTTGATCGCGTCGTCGGTCTTGCAACGTGGATGACCCGGCGTCAGCGCGCGGCAGTTCGAGTGCGTGATCAGCACGGGTTTCTTCGACAACTCGAATGCATCGAGCGTCGTGCGGTCGCCGCAATGTGAAACGTCGATCGCCATCCCTGTCTTGTTCATCTGATCGACGATCGCGGCACCGAAGTCGCTGATCCCGTCATCGCGCCGCTCTGTCGATCCATTGCCGATGAGATTGCGCGAGTTGTATGTGAGCTGTGAAACGCGCTGGCCGAAGCCGAAGAAGAACGTCACGTCCTGGGGTCGTCTGAAGTGCTCCGCGTTCTGAATGCCCGCGATGACGCCCATTTTCCCCGAGCTTTTGATGCGACGAAAGTCCGCGGCGCTATCTATGCGCATCATCGTCTGATCGTTGCCCGCCATGAACGAATTGATCGCCGCGAAGTAGCTCAGCGCGCTTTCGTACGCGTTCGTCCCACCGAGTCCGAACGCGTGGTGGAAGACATTGATGCCCGAATCGCGATACCGCTTGAACGCCGCTTCTGTGAACGTTTCCGGATTCGTCGCCCACTGCATCCACTTCCCTTCGATCGTGAGCGGGCTGAGCATGTCGATGACCACCGATTCCTGCATCAACTTGACGCAGCGCGCCGAATACTGCGTGGGCTGATCGGCGAACAGCTGATAGCGTCCGATATTGATCATCGGCGCCGCGATGATTCCGAGCGCCGCCGTAGCCGCAACCTTGATTGTGTCACGGCGCGTTAGGCGAACGTCAAACTCTTTAACCACAGAGGACACGGCGGACACAGGCGACTGACTCCCGCTCTCTCTCTGTGTCCCCTGTGTCCTCCGTGGTAAAGCGTCTTTTGAAATCATTGACCAGTCCTCGTCGCAGCAGCCGGGCGCGCAGGCTTGCGGCCCATGTGGGCACTATCGCTCCCGAGGCCAAAGGACAGTGTCGTGACCTTGCCATCGGGTGCCACGTCGAACTTCACGAAAAGCGATGCCACCGCCGCACTTGGCAGCGGTCCCCAACGGAAGTTGTTCGCGTTCCAGTACTCGAGCGGCGCAGTGAAGTCGCCGCGCTGCATCGTGAGCTTGCCATCCGTCAGCGATACCATGGCCTCGCCGTAGAGACTGTCCGCATAGGCGCCAGCGTAGGCGCTCAGCGCCAACGGCGGCTGCCCTCCAGCGACGCGCTGCGCATTCTGTGCGCGGTCCACCGAATCGGCGCGACGCCGCTGCGTTTCGCGGCGTGCAAGTGCTTCTGCGCTCAAGTCCTTCACGGGCGCACCGAGCTGGCGGTCAAAGATGTACCGCATGAGCAGGTCGGATAGCTGGCCGCCATAGACGTTGCTCAGCACAACCACTCCAAACCTGTGGTCGGGCAGCATCCCCATAGCCGTAGTCATACCGTCCGTACCACCGCCATGCTGCCACACGAGTTGGCGCTTGTAATCCTGGATCATCCACCCCATGCCGTACGTGTTGAAACGCGACACGGAATCCCCGTCCGCGGCGCCGCCGATCAGCATTTGCGGTGTGTGTGTCTGCCGCAGCGCCGCGCTCGATACGAGACGTTTTCCGTTGTACACGCCATCGCCTAGCTGAAAGCGCAGCCACTGCGCCATGTCGCGGGCACTCGAAACAATCGAGCCAGCGGGCGCGATGTTAGCCATGTACATGGGTGTGAGCGTATACACGGTATCGCGTCGGATGGCGTGTGGTAGCGCGACGTTCGTCAGCCCGTCGTAATTCCGTGGCGCCAGAGGCTTGCTCACGCTCATGCCTAACGGGTCGAAGATGCGTTGCTGAATAAGCTGCTCCCATGTGCTTCCAGCTGCCTTTCCCGCTGCCTGACCGGCGGCCAAAAACATCACGTTCTGGTAGAGCCAGCGCGTTCTGAAGTCATAAGCCGGCTTGAGAAAGCGCATGCGGCGCAACAACTCGTCGCGATCGACCCCTGCGTACATCCAGCTCAGCTCGGCCCGAGCGAGACCGGCGCGATGTGTCAACGCGTCGCGCACCGTCACTTGCGAGTTGGCAACCGGGTCCTGCAGCTGAAACGACGGAAGATAAGTCGTCAGGCGGTCATCCCAGCGCATCTTCCCATCACTGACGAGCATGGCCACGATGGTCGCGGTGAAGGACTTGCTGCTCGAGCCGATCTCGAAGAGCGTCTTGTCGTCGACGGGAACATTCGCCTCAACCTTCTGCACGCCGTAGCCCTTGGCGAAGATCACCGAGTCGTTGCGCACAATCGCTACAGCCAGACCGGGGATCTTCCAGTCCGCTCGCGCCTTGGCGATATACGCATCGAGTCCAGGGAAGGGCTCCTGCCCGCTCCCGCTCGTCGACGCGAGCGCGATAAACAGACCAGCCATGGCGCAACGGCGCATTGTCGTGAACATACCAGCTACCTCGTTGGGTTCAGAGTCTGCACCAGCCAATCAGCGATCTGCCCCATGACCTCGGGGCCTATCTTGCCACTCGTTAGGCGTACATAGATCGCCGTGAACCACAGCGATCGTGAGGGCCGGGTGCACGCCAATCGCGCACGCCTTGCGCGACGTAACGGTCGAACGCCGCGATGTCGGACATTCGGATCGTTGCTACGTTCCACATGCGCAGCGTCCTTACTTGAATAGGAAATAGTCGTACGTCGCGCGCGCGATCTGCGCGATCGTACGCTCCTGAGCCACGATATCGCGTGTCGACTCCTTCACGAACACAGCGACGACGACGTTGCCAGCGCCGTCCGGCAGATTGATGATGCCGACGTCGTTCGCAATCCCCATGCTGAGCGTCCCTGTCTTGTGCATGACGTTCGTGCGTGGCGGCAGCAGTCCCTTGATACGGTTTTCGCCCGTCTCGCAGCGCAACATGATGTCGAGGAGCAGCGCGGAGTTGGCTGCGCTCAGCGCTTTCTTTTCCCAGATCGTTTGCAGAAGCTTGGCCATGCCGCGCGGCGTAGCGGTGTCGCGTTTGTCGTTCAGGAACGACCTGGCCGCGTCACGCTGCATCGCTTCAGTGATGCCGGCCCGGCGGGCGGCGAATGTTTCCATGGTACGCTGATCCTCCGGCGGCATATCGCGAATGCCAACCGCGTTGGCGATCAGCTCGAAGGTGGACCGATCTACCGAGATCCCGCTGATGCCTAACGCATTGAGGCGAGCGTTCACCGCACCGCTATGACCTGCAGTGCGCAACATGATATCCGTCGCGCTGTTGTCGCTGATGAGCAACATCAGCTCGAGCAGATTGCGCACCGATAGCGAGACACCGGGATCATTGAAGAGACTCGTGAGCGTTCCACTCCCCGGATGCAGATCGCTCGGCTTGATCGTGATCATCGAGTCGAGTTTGACTAGGCCGCTATCCACACGCGTGAGCAGCTGCACAGCGATGGGAACCTTGTAGGTACTCGCCATCGGATACTGCTCATCGGCGTTGATGTATAACTCGTGGCCGCTTTCCAGATGAATGATGCCAATGCCGACCTTGCCGGCCGCGATGGTCGAAAGCCTAACGAGCTCCTGCTCCAGCTTTGCAAGACCATCGCCGGCGCGCTGAGCATGCAGCGCCGCTGGCAGCAGCAGCGCGATGCAGAGCCGGCGCACTGTGGGTAACATCGCGGTCATCCGATGTTGGGATTGTTGATTCGCTCCACGTCAGGCAGCGGCAAGCATTTTTGGCTGCCGTACGTGCCGCCGCCAAGAAACGGCACGCCCGCGGCCGGCCGCAGCGGCTGGTTGAAGCGAATCGTATCGTATAAACGGTGCGACTCGAGGTAGAGCTCACGCCGACGTTCTTCCTGAATCGTGGCGGGGATGTTGGCCGCGTCTGCCGCCGTCAATGGTGGCAACCCGGCACGCGTATGCAACGCATTGATAAGCGTGACAGCCGTCTGGCCGCCGGCCACCTCCGCTTCAATCAGGCGCGCCTCGCGAAATGAGGCGATTGGAATCGCCGCATTCAGAGACGAGTACTTATTCTGCACCCAGAGCCTAACGACGGGGAACGACCCGCCACGGCCCGCATCCGCCACCGGGACTCTCGTGTCCACGACGCCGTCATACCGCAGGTTGCGGAACGACGAGTCCACAGTATGGCTGCCGTTGTTGTTGTTCGTCCTGAACACGCGGTTCTCCGACCGACCTGACGCCGAGTTATACCGTGCGACGAACTGGAACCCGTTAGGCACCAGTGCCGCGTCGGCCGCCGCCTCGCTGCGTTTCCCCTGATTCAGCCGCGCCCGCGCGCGTCCGACGAGCGAGAGGAACCGCAGCGAGTCGTTGTTGGCGCTCTGTGCAGCAGTGATTGCCTCCGTGAACTTCGCCTCCGCGGCGGCGAAAAGTTGCGCCGGTGTCATCTCCGGGCCGAGGTCTATGGCAGCCGAGCAAAAACCTTCGCCGAGCAGAATGTGGCCGTAGCCTGAATACGCCGCCATTCGCGCGATCGATGCCGTGCGGTTAGGCACGTCAGCATCGCTCCACCCTTTGAGAAGTCGCAGCGCGTTGTCCGCCGCGTACCGCGCCACGGAAACCGGTATGTACACGCCAAGCCCGCCGCACGTCCCACCGACGTATAATCCCGTCGCTGGATTGTTGCTGCGCCGGTCGAGGTCCCACGTCGCTGCGTTTGCCTGCGAGTCAAGGAACTCGTCAGCGACGATTCCCATCGTCGTGATGTACGTGGCAAACGCACATTCGAAGTCCGCGACTGCACCGGCGACGATCACCGGTGCGTTCGACGGTTGCTGCAGGACTTCTTCTTCAATCAACTGCGGTGCTTCCACATCCAGCAGGTTATTGCAGGCCGACAACGCGCCGATACAAAGCAGTGCCGTGGATGCCACGGGAGCGAGGCGCGTCGAACGATGAATGAATGTTCGCATGATCGCCTCAAAAGGTGACGTTGAACGACAGGAGCAACGTGTGGAGGGGCGGTACCTGCGCTTGCTCCGTCCGCGCGTACTGCTCGGTCGTGAAGAACGATTCAGGATCGATCCCGGTCCACTTGGTCCAAGTGTAAAGGTTCCGACCGGAGACGGTTACCGCCGCAGTTGCAAAACCCGCTCGCCGCGCCCAGCGATCCGGCATTGAGTAGCTCGCCGAGACTTCGCGGAGTTTCGTGTACCCCGGGTCGGCGTAGCCGAAGTTCCGAAGCAGGTTGTTGGTGTTGTACTGCGCGATGAGCGTCGCAGGATAGTTTCTTGGCTCCAGATTCGCCAGGCAGAGAAGCAGGACCTGGCACCGCGCGCGATGGTTGTTGTCAAACTGCTTGTGCCCATTCTTGAAGTCGAGCAGGCCGTAAAAACGCAGACGCTGGAACAACGTGGCCGTGGCGCTGATCGACCCCTCGTTAGGCGCGTCGCTGCGGCCGATGAACACTCTCGGCGCGATGAACGCGCTCTTCGCCGCGTTGAGGCATGGTGTCACGCCACCGTTGCCATCGTCGCACATCTCATTCGTCGTTCTACCGTCGGCAGTGAACTCGGCGCTCACAATCCGCGGCTCCCAATACCCGCCGACCGGGTAGCCGATCTGATGGCGAATGTTCCCCGCACCAAGGAACTGCACGCCGGGCGGAAGCTTCGTGACCTCGTTGTCGTTATGCGAGTAGTTGACGTTCAGGTCGATGTTCAGGTTCCTGCGATTCAACACGTTCGCGCGCGCGGCGACTTCGATCCCGTTGCCTTTGATCTCACCGATGTTTACGAAACGCGTGCTTGGGAACCCGCTGGACGGCGCGACACTCGACGACACGATCGCATCCTCAATCGTGCGCGTGTAATAGGTGAACTCGAAACCTACACGATCCTGCAGCACCGACGTTTCGAAGCCGAGCTCGATTTCCTTGCCGCGTTCCGCCTTCAGGTCCGGGTTGCCGACTGTGTTCGGCGTTACTCCGGAGCCGCCGTCACCGGTTGTTGTTGAGCTGAACGTACGCAGCGCCGAGTTGACGATCGGCTGCTGTCCCGTTTCCCCGTACGCCGCGCGCAGCTTCAGCGCTTCGATGAACGACCAATTCCACCATGGCTCCTCGCTGATCGAATATGCGAGAGCGACCTTGGGGTATTGGATCCACGAGAAGTTGTCGCCAAACGCGCTGTTGTCGTCCACGCGCAGCGCGACGGTGAGGAATAACCGATCCTGGTAGTCGATCTGTTCCTGCCCATAGAAACCGAGCGTTGAGTTCTCTACCGTTGCTTCACCGCCAAACGTCGTCGCGTTTGCGTCGACCTGAGTGAGCCCAGTCGTCGCGAACCCTTCGCCTCTCGCAGCCACCAGGTAATTGTTGCGGCGAAAGAACTGCGCGCCGAATGACGTTCGCGAACCGATGTTCGAAAACGGTGTCGCATTTACGGTTCCACCGTAGTCGATGCTCGTTATGTTCACCTCACGGCGCCGCGTAAGCTTCCCGCCCGCCTGCTGCGTGGGACTACCAAAGAACTGCCGGAAGTACGGCCCCATGCGCTGCGTGAGACTGAGGTTGTCCTCTTCGGTCAGATCGCTTCCAACGATCAGTCTGTGGTTGAACCACTGGCCGAGGCGGTGATTCATCTGCAGGCTCGTGGTCGTTCGACTGACGCGCTGCCAGTTTTTGAACGCGCCCCAGAACGCATCCGGTGGCGCGGAGAAGAAACCGAAACGCAGTTCCTCAGCTGCTGTGCGTGGGTACTGGCCGAAGAATGCGCTGAACCACATTCCGCCCCCAGCTTCGAGCGGAAGATCGATCTTTTGCTGGGAGGTGGCGACCGTCGCGTTGATGTCGAAGTTCGAACGGGCCGCAATGCTGATGTTCGCGTTGCCGTTGAAGCGCCAGAGCTTGTTGGTCGGTTCTATTCCCTGCTCGTTGTCGTAACCGGCGTTGATGTTGTAGCGCACCTGCTCGGTGCCACCGTTCAATCCCAGATTGTAGTTGCCGATCAATCCGTTCTTGAACAGATCGTTGCCCGTCCCGCTCTTGTAGAACTCCACGGGATTCCATCGTCGAATGGCTCCCTGCGGATCACGGTTGTACGTGTAGCCGATGCGATCCTCTGCGTCGTTGAACCAGTTCACGCCCTGCCTAACGGTCGCCGTGAATGTTGGCCGCCCGACCTTTCCGCGCTTCGTAATGATCTGCACGACGCCGTTCGATGCTTCGGTTCCGTAGAGCGTGGCAGCCGCCGGACCCTTGACGATTTCCACGCTTTCGATGTCGTCCGGATCGATATCGTTGAGTCGCGATATGATTGCGGAACCGAAGAACTGTGTGGTGGGGCCGGTGGATACGTCGCTCGCTATGCGAATGCCATCGACATACACGAGCGGCTGATCACTCAGGGAGAAACTGTTGCCGCCGCGGATGCGGATGCGCGGGCCAGCGCCAACCGCACCGCTGCCGGCGATCAGAACGACGCCCGGAGCTCGCCCGTTGATCAGGCTGGACGTATTCGGAGCCGGAGCGACTTCCTGAACGCGCGCTGCGTCGACTTTTGCCACTGTCGTGCCGAGAGCGCGTTTTTCAACTGGCTCGGCGGTGCCAGTGACGACAATTTGATTGAGCACCGCGGGCACTTCGGTCAGCGTTAGGCGGAGATCGGTGCGACCAACGGTTACTTGTTCAGTTCCGGGTCGATAGCCGATGCGTCGGAGCTGCAGCGCGACTTGAGCACCGCTGACGTTTGCAAGCCGAAACACGCCGTTTGCGTCGGACTGCGCGCCCAACGTGGTTCCCGCGATGGTGATTTGGACGCCGTCGAGCGGCCGCAGAGACTGAGCGTCCACGACGCGGCCGCCGACGACGCCGCCTTGCGCCTGGCTTTGCTGCGGACACACGAATCCGGCAATGGCCACTGCGCAGACCGCGGGCAGCGCCCTGCACCTCCCGAGGAGCGGCGTTAGGTGTCTCTTGACGAGCGAACTATACACCATATCGTACCTCCGGAGATTGGACGCACCGAGCGAAGGGCAGACGAAGCGGCCGCGCCCCCTGGATCGCGATGAGGAGCGCAGCGAGACAGAGCCAACCGAGCTGCCGCTGCCACGGATTTGCGTACGGACTCACCATTGAGAATTCATGCCAAGGTCCTCGTTGAGTGGCGGTCGTGCGGAAACGGCGGCTCGGGCGGTGCGCGCGCCGTCGAGAACTCGCTGCGGCCAACGTATACGAATGAGGGATACCAAATTGTATACCGGAACGACGAGGCACTAGAGCACACGCGCAAATAGCGCCCACTCGCGGCACCCAGCGACTTCTGTCGCTCGCAGCACTGGACAGCACGACGAATTGTATGCAGTGTGGTATGCACAACGTTCGGCCAGTAGCGTGCTGGTCTCCGCCCTTTCGCCGCTGCGCCCCACTCGAAAGGGCATCCTGTAGCGCCGGAGGACCCTGTGAGATTCGCACTGTTAGGTGCAGGACTGCGTCCCCTTCTCTCGATTGCGCTCCTTGCAAACGCCGCGTGGGTCTCGGCATCGCACGCACAGAGCGGCACGATCTCCGGGACCGTTATCGACGCAAAAAGCGGATTGCCCCTCCCCGACGTCACGATCGCTGTTGACGGGAGCACTAGCACCGCACGCTCCGGAACGCGCGGTGAGTTCCGCCTCGTCAACGTCCCGGGCTCCACAGCGCTCATTCGAGCGGCCCGCATTGGCTACCAGGCGGCGAGGGTGAACGCCCGCGTCGGCGATCCGGCGGTTCGCATAGAAATGACTGAGCTCGCGATCAAACTGGACGCGGTCGTCGTCACAGGCACTGCCGGCGAGGTCCAGACGCGCACGTTAGGCAACGCCGTCGGTCGCGTCGAGGTAACCAATACGCTCGCGATTGCCGGACCTCCGACAAAACTGCAGGACATGCTCTCGGTCAGCGTCCCCGGTGTCCGCATCATGCGAGCGAGTGGCGGCGTCGGAACGGGCGGCACGACGCGCATTCGCGGCTCGGGGAGCCTCAGTCTCTCGAACGAGCCGCTCATCTACATCGACGGCGTTCGGTCGAACAACCAGGCGGCGGTCCGCAGCTTCGGATTCAATGGACAAGAGAGCCCGAGCCGAGTGAACGACCTCAATCCGGAAGAGATCGAGTCGATCGAGGTCCTTAAAGGTCCCTCGGCGGCGACGATTTACGGAACAGAAGCGTCCAACGGCGTCATCCAGATTATCACAAAGCGCGGACGCACGGGCCGAGTAACCATCGAAGCACACGCTGACGGTGGTGCCGCTTGGATTTCCAATCCGAAAGAACGCTATCCGTCGAACTTTTACCTGCGTCGCGGCGGTGACTATCGTAATTCGGCCGACATTAGGGAGTTCAACGTGCAGAAGTTTCGGGAGTCTCGCGGATTCCCCGACATCTTCAGTACGGGTAAACCGTGGGGTGGTGGCGGCAGCATCAGCGGAGGTAGCGATCAACTGCGCTACTACTTCAGTGGCGACTACAAGCGCGACGAAGGCGCGGTCGAGTACAACTGGCAGAACAAATTCTCCAGCAGGGCCAACCTCAGCTATGCGTCCAACGACGCGAAGTTCAGGGCAGATGTAAGCCTGGGATCCATTCGCGCGCGCACACGCGGCGCGTCTGCCAACCAACCCATTACGACGTCGATTCTGTGGGCCTGCAACTTTCCCTGGTGCGAGCCGACCGGGCCGGACACGACCAAAACTGGCTGGAATGGCCTAGGACAAGGCTTCCAGTTCTACCGTCCCGACGACTATCTGAGCTCGGAGGGTTTCGACATCGTCGATCGCACGACGTTCAGCCTGCAGGTCAATCACCGCCCGCTCCCATGGCTGAGGCATCGCCTAACGGTTGGACCGGACATCACCAACAACAAGTCTTCGCAGCTCGTGTTCCGCGATGCCACGGGCTATAATCCGTTCTTTGCCCAAAGCCTGGGCCAGAAGCTGTCTATGGCGCTGCGAAGCACGTTCTTCACGGCTGACTACGGTGCCAATGCCGACTGGGCGCTCACTCCGAACTTCGTTGCAACCACGTCGGCCGGCGTGCAGTACTACTACAAGCAATTCGAGCAGCAGGTCTCAACGGGGAACGAGTTTCCGGTTCCCGGGCCGGGGGACGTGGGGAGTGGGGCGCGCCGTGACGCGTCGGAGTCGTTTCAAGAGAACAAGACGTTTGGCGTCTATGGCCAAGAGCAGTTCGCCTGGCAGAACCGGCTCTTTCTTACCGCTGCTGTGCGGGCAGATGGGAACAGTGCGTTCGGAGCCAACTTCGACGCGGCGTATTATCCCAAGTTCAGCGCCTCGTGGGTAATCTCCGAGGAACCGTTCCTCGCCAATTCGACGATTCTGTCGCAACTCAAGCTGCGCGGAGCATGGGGTCGTGCCGGCCTGCAGCCAGACGTCTTCTCCGCGATTCAGACGTATGGGGCAGCGGTCGGCTCGCAGGGCCTCGGTGGAGTGACGCCGCGAAACTTTGGCAACGTGGACCTCAAGCCGGAAATCGGCGAAGAGACTGAAATCGGATTCGACGCGGGATTATTCGACCAGCGCCTCGGCATCGAGTTCACGTACTATAACAAGGATATCAAGGACGCGATCATCTCGGCGCCGCTCAGACCATCGCGCGGATTCCCCGGCGTGCAGTTCCTCAACATTGGAAAGACACGCAATCGCGGCATTGAGTTAGCGCTGGATGCCTCGCCGTTTAACATGGCTAGGTGGGGACTCGATCTGCGCGGAACGATTGCGACGAATGAAAGCGAGATTGTCAGTCTCGGCGGAGTGCCCGCAACCTTTGTGGGCTCGAGCTTCATCCAGCAGTTCAACGTGGAGAAGTTTGCCCCTTCGGGCTTCTTCTACAGGAAAGTCGTGAGCGCTGACATCGTGCCCGACACCTCCTGCACGCGATCGGGCGGCGCTTGCGTGGGCGCGCCGACGTTCATTCTGCCGCTGGCAAGAAATGTCATGTGTGAAGGCGGGACCGACCTTGGGCGCGGCAACGGCAGCGTGGTTCCTTGCGCCAGCGCTCCACGGCTGTATGCTGGTCGCCCGACACCGTCATGGAATGGCTCGCTCAGCGGAACCTTGAGACTCGGTTCGCGCACGCGTGTACTGGCGCTCGTGGACTACGTTGGCGGACACCACGCGGTTGTAGGAGACGTCGGTGCACAGCACACGTTCTTCCGCAATTCGCGCACGTCCATCGCCGGCGACAATCCCGTCGTTCAGGGATATCGCAGCGATCCCAATGGCCCCGGGGCGGCAGGTCTGATGGACGCAAGCTTTGCCCGGCTGCGAACGGTTTCACTTACCTATGACCTTCCCAGCGGGATCACCAAGTCGCTGAGCGCGACGCGTGGGTCGATTACCATCGCAGGCGAGAACATGATGTTCCTGTGGCGAGCGCAGAAGGACTCGTACGGGCAGGACTGGGTCGATCCCGAGCTGCTGCCTAACCGCGCGACCGACATTACAGGCAATTTTGGCTACACGCAGGAATCCTGGCCGCAACTGGCGCGCTTCCGCACGACTGTGCGGTTCACCTTCTAACCCGACGGAGCGGAGATTCCAATGACCATCTCGATCAATCGCTCGGCCCGTTGGGTCGTAGCAATCGTGGCGAGTGTCGGCTTCGTGGGCTGCAACACAGACAAGATCCTAGAGGTCGATTTCCCCGGGCAGATTCCCACCGAGCAGATCAACGATCCGAGCCTCGCCGCGGTCTTGGCCCGCAGTGTGATCGGTGATTTCGAGTGTGCGTACAGCAACTACATGTCGGGCTCGTCGGTGCACTCCGATGAATACGAAACGTCCAACTCCAACGTGCCGCTCGCAAACTGGGGGGAGCGGACAATTACGGCAGACGAGAACGATTACTCGATAGGCACGTGTGAGGGGAACTTCGGCATGAACCTCACGCTGCACACTGCGCGGTTCCAGTCGGAAGACGCGAGCAAGAAGCTAGCTGTGTGGACCGATCAACAGGTGCCCAATCGCGCCCTGCTGCAAGCGCAAGCCAAGATATACGGCGCGTACAGCTACCTGCTGATGGGTGAAGGCTTCTGCAAGGTCGCGTTTGACGGAGGGCCCGAGCAGGAACCGGCGGAAGCTCTCAAGCTTGCAGAAACACGTTTCGGGGAAGGTCTCGCGTTCGCGCAGGCGGCGAACAACGCAGATATGCTGAATCTCGGCCGCGTCGGCATGGCTCGAACGAAACTGGACCTAAAGAAATTCAGCGAGGCCGCTACGTTCGCGGCGCAGGTGACGGCCGGATACAACAAGAACGCGGACCGCGGCCAGGAGAGCAACCGACGCTGGAACAAGTTGTGGCGTCTGGCCGAGCAGATTGGTGCGTATACGGTCGCGACGGCGTATCGCAACATGAACGATCCGCGCGTATTAGTGAGAGATGCCGGTCGCGGCGCGTTCAACTCGGAAGTGCGGCTGTGGGTCACGACGAAATACACAGGCCTAACGAGCCCGCTGCGCCTGGCGAGCGGCATCGAGGCCAACCTGATTCAGGCAGAGGCGTTGATCCAGCAGAACCAAGTGGCGCAAGGGATGGCGCTGATCAACGCGCGACGCGCTGCGACGGGCGTCGCGCTGCCCCCGCTCGTTGCGACGACGCAGGCTCAAGCGATGGCCCATGTCATCGATGAGCGGCGCAAGGAGTTGAGCTTCGAAGGTGGGCACCGTCTCAACGACCTGCTGCGCTTCAGAATTGCATGGAAAGTTGGAGCGAATCCGTTCACCAATCGCAACTACGGCACGACGACGTGCTGGCCGCATCCCACGCGGGAGACGCTTGGCGTTTAGTAGCTAGGTTCTTTAGCTCTTAGCTCTTAGGCGTAGGCGTCCTAAGAGCTAAGAGCCCTACCTCACACCGGCGTGAAGCAGCCTCTCGCTTTCACCGCCGCCGCTATAGTCGTCGCTGCGGCGTCGTTGCATGCGCAGCAACGCGCCTTGCAGTCGGCAGACCGCGAAGCCGCGCGAACCGTAACGCCGCAGACGATGTTCGCGATCGGCTCCGTCACCGAGCAATTCACGTGTACCGCGGTGCTCAATGCTTCAGGAGCAGCGCAAGCTGTCCCTGCAGGATCCCGTCGCCAAATACTTTCCGAGCCTAACGCGAGCGACAGACATTACGCTGCTCGACCTCGGCGCGCACATCTCAGGCTAGCGATTACTATCCGCTCGACTACGTCAATCGCGAGATGCCCCAGCCGGCATCCGCCGACGAAATCATCCGACGCTATGCCACGCGCCCACTTGATTTCGACCCACGAACACGCTGGCCGTACAGCAACACTGGCTACCTGATTCTTGGCCGCGTCGTCGAGAAGGTAAGCGGTCAGTCGTTCGGATCGTTCCTCGCCAAGCGCATCTGCGATCTGGTCCACGGCGACCGACCTGCTCCGCTGGGACCTCTCCCTCATGAATCACGAGCTCATGTCGCGCGCATCGTACGCAGTGCTGACAACAGCGCAGCGGCTCCGCGACGGTCGCTCGACCGGCTACGGCTGTGGTGAGGGGATCAACGATCGCGGTCAAGCTGTGCTCTTCTCGCACGGTGGCGCCGTGAGCGGTTTCGCCGCACAGAACGTGATCGTACCGTCCGCACGCTCGGCGCTTGTGATCCTTTCGAACAGTGACTTCTCACCCATCGGCGCGCGGCAGCAAGAGTTGCTCGCGAAGCTGCTGCCGAGCGCAGATCTGCCTAACGTGAGCGGCCTTTCAGCGCTGGAGGCGGCGAAGAAGTTCCTTTCGGACTTGGAGAAGGGCAACGTGGATCGCTCCACGTTGTCAGCCGACTTCGATACCTATCTCACGCCGGCGATGGTGGCCGCGGCGCAGCAGGCATTGAACGCGCTCGGCTCCATCTCGAACGTACGCGTCGCCGGACTCGGCGAACCTGGCGGGCTGGAGGTCGCCACCGTGCTCTTCTCAGTTGGCAGTACGGCCGCGCGGGGACTGATGTACCGCGCGAGCGATGGCAAGCTCGAGGAGTTTCTCTTTTCGCGGCAATGAGATACTCGTTAGGCAGGGGGCGGGCGTCGCGTCTCCGATTCACCAGTGCGTGTCCACAGCACAACCGCGCCACATGCAGTGGCCGTCTGCTGCAGTTCAGCCGGTAGTTCCCCAGCTCCACGGTAGACTTCGATCGCCTGCAAGTCACGCGCTGCGTAGTCGTCGATATTCGGCGGTTCGTTGGTGCCGAAGCCAGGCGCCCACACCAACGCCCCATCGAGTCGCCAACGCATATCCGCCACCGCACGACCACTGCCGAGGAATGAGGCGGAAGTTCCCGAGTCGGCGCAGCGGCGTCGACAGCGGGTATGCCTCCGGGTCGATTCGGCCCTAACGAATCCACGGATGAAAGACTGCGCGCATTGTCGGCGCAGCTACCGCCACGAGTATGCAGCCGCCAAGTATCCCGAACCGCATTTCGCAACGGTGACGGAATCATGATTGCACTGCAAGTACTGAAAGAGCTTGAACCGCGAAGAACGCAGGAGGGCCGGAGGCAAGAGCGTAGACAACAAGAGCGCCTTGGCGTCCTTTCAGGAGAAAGGTTGATTCGCTGGGTGTTTCGGCGCAGCGCCGTTTTTATGGAAGAGTGGCGTTGCGGGTGGCGATGACAACGAAAGCAGACTTTAGCAGCGGCCCCGCGACGTAGCTATCCCGTTAGGCGGCCTTGGCCGCTGCCCGCGGGAGCCGCGTCGTGAGAAGAATCAACGCACCGGCGAGCAACAGCAGATCCTTGAGCAAGAATTGCCCGGTGCCGCCAACAAACGGGAAACCGAACCCGGCTTGCCAGCCCGGGAGCGTGATCAGGAACGAGTTCGTTATGACGTACAGGCCGGCGACCAGCAGCAGCCCCCAGCGCGCGACCTCCGGTCGCCATGGCCACAGCGCGATCAATCCCGCCGTCGTTAACTCGATACCGGCGATCGCAATGGCTACGCTTTGCACATCCAACGGACCGTAGAGCCACGCGAATAGCGGATGCGAACGCATCAAGGGCTCGATGCCGAGCGCCTCGATGCGGGTGAATTTCATCAGCCCAATCCAGATCAACACCAAAAGCTGACCGAGCCATAGTCCGTACAGGGCGGCCCGCCGACCGACTGACCAGCCACGCAGGCGAGCGAACACGCCCAGGCCCAGCGAGGCGATGCCAACGTGCTTGAGTAGAGTCTGGCCGCTGCCGATCACCGGAAAGCCATCGTATGGTGCATCGTGGACCCATGCGGCGGGTCCGAACAGAAGCAGCAGCCCAGCGCCCCAGAACAACGCGGCCGCAAGGGCGCCCCACATGCGCCAGCTACTGGAGGGGGCGAATAGCAAAACACCGCCAATGCCAGTCTCCGATGCGCCGAGAGCGATGCTGAGCGTGGGTGCCCATGACGATGGCGGCAGCCAGGAGTACTGCGCCAACAGCTTGCCCAGCGCGTCGATGTCGAACGGGAAGAACCGCATGAGGCCGAACCAGACCATGACGAGTCCCAGGACCCGTGCAGCGGCTATCCAAGCGAGGTCTTCGCGCGAACGATTGGCCGCTGTGGATTGGCCGCCTAACGTCGTCTTCATGTTACCTGAGTCCCATAAGTTGGTCCGAATATCGGCGCGGATCATTCCGCCTGCAGCCAAGCCCTTGAGACGCGAATGATCTCTCGGCATCAATGCGTGTAGGGGCGCAAAAGGTCCCAGCTTAGTGCAGAGGTGTCATGACGAGCCGCATCAAAACGGTCATCCACCGCGGACGCGCAATTCTGATTTGCGACTACTCCGAGCTTACGGCAGCGAATGAGTGGCAAGAGCTCATGCTCGCCGAGCACAAAGCGATGGCGGCGGAGCCTCTGAATTCAGTGCGCTCGCTATCGATCCTGACTGGGTCGCGACTCTCGCCCGAAGTCATCAGCACCATGAAGGCTGTGACTCAGAAGAACAAGCCGTACGTCAAGGTGCGCGCGATCGTAGGCCTCAGCGCGCTCCAGCGTGTTGTAGACGAATATGGCGCGCCGCTTTTTACACTGTTTTCACACAGGCTGCACGCGCGCTTTGCCCAGCCAACTGGTGGTGCTCACATGTTCGACATGGGCCAACGACACGCCGCCCGCATGGTTCGCGCTGAGAGGCGTCGGAGCAAATCCTCGTGTCGCTCGATAACGTCAGCATGAACCTCACGCTTTTTGATTCGCGTCCGACCCAGCGCCAGGCCGATCTCTCACTGCTGATGATCCGCGTGATGGCTGGAATCATCTTCATGGTCCACGGTTGGCAGAAGGTCAGCATGGGACTGGAAGGCGTCGCCGGGTTTTTCGGACAGGCCGGTGCTCCCTTCCCAGCGCTGGCCGCACCGCTCGTGACGTACCTCGAGTTGGTCGGCGGAGCCGCGCTCATTCTTGGCCTGTTGACGCGGCCGGTTGCCGCGATGCTCGCCGTCGACATGTTTATG
>JBQTIF010000128.1:0-6602 GCA_052388395.1 Gemmatimonadaceae bacterium
CCACGGTCTCAATGGCGATGGTCCGCTTGTGCAGATCGATCCCAGAGAACAGCATAGACACTCCCAGAGGAAACGAGTTGGCTAATGATCTCGTCGTTAGGCCTCGTTGGGAATATCAAGCCGTTGCCGCAGACAGAACGGCACACCGTTAGGCTGCGACGAGGATTGGCAACTCAATGCCCGAGATCTCGCGCTTTCTTGGAATCCTGATCGGCATGTTCTACAGCGAGCACGGCGTGCCGCACTTCCATGCCGTTTATGGCGACTACGAGGTCTCCATCGAAATCGAAACGGGCCGTGTGCACGGGCATTTCCCTGCGCGAGCTCTCGGCTTGGTACTTGAATGGAGCCGCCTGCATCGACAAGAATTACTAGACGATTGGGAGCGAGCCCGGGCGGGCCAGCCGCTGCGACGCATCGCCCCCCTGGAGTGAGTAGCGTATGCACTATCACGTCCTCGAAGCCCGGCACGTTAACGGCCACACCATCTGGCTTCGCTTCAAGGATGGCACCGCGGGCGAACTCGATCTCGCTCCGGTGCTCCGCGGCCCGATTTTCGAGCCGCTGCATGATGTGGAGTACTTCCGCCGGTTCCAGATTCATCCGGAGTTTCGCACCCTTGTGTGGCCAAACGGCGCTGACATCGCGCCCGAGTTTCTCCACCAGCAGGTGCGGGTCGCGGCCTAACAAGCGATTGCTGCAGACGCCACAGACTCTGTGTTGTTTGCTGCCATGTGGCTGCGCCACGGCAGCATCCGTTCAAATGCAGCGCAGCAGAATTGCACGCCGGTTAGGCGGAACGCACTTGGCTTGCGGGCGCGAAAAAGGCGGTGCCCTCAATTGGAGTTGGCGCTCCTGAAACCAGGATTTTGATTCCGAAGAATCGTCCTGACGCCCCGGGACTAAGCTCCAAACCCGGTACATGGACACGAGGGTCACCGCCCACGTCTACGTTCATCGCAACAAAGCGCGCCGTCAAGAGGGGACTGGCTGGCTGACCCAGCCGCAGGGTCCTCCTGACGTGCCCAAGAGCGCCCGGCAACCGTAGATTCAACGTGGCTCGGAGGAACGGAGTGCCGCATCACAAACGACGCAGACCGAAGAACCGACGCGCTGGCTGCCTTCTGTGCAAGCCGTGGAAGGTCCATGGCTTCAGCAAGCGGCGACTCGATGCCGCACGCTACAGCGATCATCGACGGCGAGTCCTTGCAGAGGGTGAAATCAAAGAGGCAATCCAGCTGCGCGCCACGTCCGAGGCGTCCGCCTAACAAGCTATTGCAGACGACTTGAACGCCGTTATGCCGCAACAGTATCTGGTGATATCGTAATACTCTCGGCGTTGCTACGGTGCGCGTATTCATCATCGCCTGCCTCGCGTTTGCCGCTTGCACGGCCACGAACGGGCACATTGAGCCGTCGTGGTTAGCGACGGCCACCGCTCACGCCCGCATTTCAAACGATACCAAAATCCTCAAGCGTGTGACCAGTCGTAGCTTCACGCCACAACTCCTTGATCAGTTCGTCGCTGCCACCCGAGCCCTCGAGCGCAGGCCAGAGCGTGAGGAAGTGGCGGCGATGGTCAGCCGATTCGATCCCATCTGGGACTCCACCGGCATCGCGAACCCTAACGCCGCGACCCGTTACGCACAGCGCGTCGCCGCGGTGCCACAAGCTGCAAGTCGACGGTGGGCAGCTCTCACCGCTGGCGAGCCGCTATTTGCGGTGTTCAGCCTTGCTGCACTAGAGGGGATCTGGCAGGATCGTACCTTTAACGATGCCGCGTTTCGCCGGCTCGTGGCCATCACGCGCTCACCGTGACGCATGCGATTACGTTGCGGCCTAACAAGCAATTGCTGCAGACGCCGCAGACTCTTATGGTTTGATATGCGGCGCAGCAAAATTGCACACCGTTAGGCGGTCGTGGTTATCTCGGTCAGCGCAGGAGGTAACATGCGAAGATGCATCAGAGAACTACATCTGGTCACGACGGTGCTGGCGCTGCTCATGGCGGTCAACGCGGCCGCGCAACCATCAACGTGCGACGTCTCCAGCGTCTGGCGTGCCGACAGCGCTTGGGCTCACGCTGTTGCGGCCCAAGACCAAGTTGCCCTACTGAGCAGTTACGATCCGGGCGCACGCCTTGATGTACCTGGCACTGCGTCTGTGGTCGGCCATTCCGCCATTGCCGCATTCTGGGGCGGCTTTTCCCGGCACACCGCTTCGAATGGACTGCCCACACAGCTACTGTCGCGGCGAGTTGCGAGCTCGCCTACACCGTTGGGACGTACCAGTGGACGCGTCCCGTCGGATCAGACGCAGCGTCCATCGAGCGCGGCAAGTATCTCGCGGTTTGGCACAAACGCGCTGATGGCGCTTGGCGGATCGTCGAGGACATCTGGAACGCGGGCCAATGACCGCGCCGCCTAACAATCAAATTGCCGCAGACGCAGAATCGCACGCCGTTAGACGTTTCTACGTGCTCACACCACGCTCGTAGATGATGCGGTTCTCGTCAAGAACGACGCTGTGCAGTTCACATGGGTAGTGTGAATTGGATACATTCGCGCAGCTGACTCCCACTTGATCACTCGGCACCACAGAGGCGTCCATGCTCAAGAACGTCGTTCGCCAGGCCGTCCCACTCCTGCTTCTCGCGGTAGCTCCACTCGCCGCGCAACAACCAACCACAGCGCAACGCGCGGTATTGATCACCGGCGCCAGCAGCGGCATCGGCCGCAACATCACCGAGCTACTCGCAGCGCAAGGGCATTTCGTGTACGCCGGTGCGCGAAAAGCGGAAGACCTCGCGTCACTGTCAAAGATCAACGGCGTGCAGGGCGTGAAACTCGACGTGAACATCGACTCGGACATCGCCGCAGCGGTGGAAACAGTGCGCAAGGGCGGGCGCGGACTGCACGGAGTAGTGAACAACGCGGGTATCGCGATAGTCGCTCCGCTCATCCACGTCGACGAAAGGGAATTGCGGTCACTGTTCGATGTGAATGTGTTCGGACCATATCGCATTACCAAAGCCTTTGCACCACTCATTATCGAGGCAAAGGGTCGCGTTGTGAATATCAGTTCCATCTCGGGCATCCTGTCGGGACCGTTCCTCGGTCCGTACAGCATGAGCAAACATGCGATCGAAGCGTACGGCGACGCCCTGGCTGCGGAGCTGAACACGTTAGGCGTGAAGGTCAGCCTGATCGAACCGGGCAACTATCGCTCCGAAATCGGACGCAACACGAAAGCGCAGGTTGAGGCAGCGGCGGCGCGCGCAAAGGGCACCCCCTTCGAGGCGCAGATGCAACGGATGGTGGCGGCCATGGGCAACTACGACAGCTATCCAGAACCTGACGATGTCGCGCAGACCGCGATGCACGCGCTCTTCGATCCTGTACCGAAAATGCGCTACATGGTGGTCCCCGCCGCGCGGCAGGCCGAGGTGACAATCAACAAAGCGATTGAGGAGCTGGTGCAGCTCAACCAGGCGCACAAGTTCAGCTACGACCGCGAGACGCTGGTACGAAAGCTCGACTCCGCGCTGGTGCGGATACGGTAGACAATGATTCGCGGCGCATGATCCGCATGGCGCAATGCCTAACTAGGCATTGTAGCAAACGCAGAATTCCCCGCCGTTATGTGGGCCCTGTGAGCTCCCGGCGCAGCGATGATTCGTAAACTCAAGGACGGTCGCTATCGGCTCTACTCGCGAAAGAAGAATCCCAAGACCGGCAAACGACGCAACCTTGGGACTTTCCGGACGCGCTCGGCCGCCGAGAAACACGAACGAGCCGTTCAGTATTTCAAGCGCCAGTAATTTTCTGAGCGTCGGACGCTCCCGCTGGCCACCTAACGGGCAGTTGGAGCTGGCGGCGCTACAGGCAGCAGCGCCAAAGCATCGGTCGCCAGACGAGGTAGCCCGTGCAAGCCATCACCCGACATCAGCCGTTAGGCGTCGCCAGCAGTCGTCGGCGCTTGGAGAATTGTGACCGCTGAACACGTCGAAGCGACGACGCGATACCACTGGATCGCGTATGCAGCCGCTGGGGTGGGCGCTGATCTTTGGCGCCTTTCATTTCATTTGGGCAGCTGGCTGGTACCCGGGACTTGATCCACTGCAAGCCCAAGCGGCGTTCGCTGTTCCGTGGAAGTTGGCGTACGATTTGGTCGCCGGCGCTATGTGCAGCATCGCAGTCCCCGTTGCGTTGGCGCTGGCGATGCCATGGGGGAGACGTGTGCCGCGCCGTCTCCTTGTCCCTGTAGCGTGGATTGGTACCGGCTTGTTGTTCCTGCGTGCCGTGGCCAGCATCATCCAGACCGCGTACTTCCTGGTTACGGGCCAATTCAGCTTTCGCGACATGGGAGTGTGGGAGGCGTGGTTTTATTTGGGGGCCACGCTCTTCACGATCAACTTGTGGCAGTACTACCGACGCGAAAGGCTGGCAGCGCCTAACAGAGCGCGCGCGCGAATGTGAGGCCTGCATGTGGCGATGGACAAAGCGAATAGTCGTTGGTATTGCGATGGCGCTGATCAGCAGAGCGTTCGCCGGTGCCACGTACCAATGGACGACGACTCGCAAGGAACTATCAGCGACCCCGGCGCCTGGGCGACTCATCGACGTCGGCGGCCACCGGTTGCATCTCTGGTGCGTCGGCGATGGCGAGCCCACCGTTATCCTCGAGACGGGGCTCGGAGGGTCGAGTCTTGACTGGGGCTCCGTGCAGCCTAACGTCGCATCCTGTACCAGAGTCTGCTCGTACGACCGCGCCGGCATGGGGTACCGTGATCCAGGGCCGTCCCCACGCACGGCCCGCCGCATTGCGCGCGAACTCGCCCAACTCCTCGATCGAAGCGGCATCAACGGACCGGTCGTGCTGGTTGCCGCATCGATTGGTGGCTTTGGGGCGCGCGTCCTCGCGTCGGAACAAAGCGATTGTGTCGCGGCGCTCGTGCTCGTCGATGCATCCCACGAGAAGCAGGATCACCGGGTGCCGCAGCTCGCCCCGTTTGTGCCGCTTCTCGCGTCGGTCGGGGCACTGCGAATGGCTGGCATTGCGTTCGGCCCGCCTCCAGACGCGCTGGCGCCCTCTGTCCGAAGATACGCAGAAGCCACGCGGTTTCGCTCCACCGCACAGCGCACGACCGCGAACGAGATCAGCCATGTACGCGAGAGTGCCGCGCAGGTTGCGGCGACGCGCCGCACGCTTACCCTTCCAGTGATTGTCTTGACGGCCGGTCGGGGCGCAGACGCCGCGTGGCTGGACCTACAACGAGATCTCGTCGAACTATCGCAACGTGGCTGCCACCTGATCGCCGAGCAATCGGGCCATGTGATGGCGCGCGAGAATCCCGACATGGTGGTGATCGCGATTCGCACGGCCGTGCAGGCTACTCGCGAACAAGATGACAGCACAGCGCAATGTCCACGCCGTTAGGCCGAAACCCCACGCACTATCGATGCTTGTTCCGCTCCGATGTGTTGCTGGGTTGGGTGTCGCGCTGAGTTCGTCGGCACTATGCGCCCAAGCAGTGACCGACTCCACGACTGACGTCCGCGACTGTGAAGGACGGCCAACGCCGCTCATCGACACCGTTAGCGCCGCCTTCGCGAGTGACGACCCGAGTGCCCCACGTGTGCGCAACTCGCAGAATGCGCGCTATCCCGCAGATCTTAGACGATCCCGTATAGCCGGCCGTGTGGTGGTTAACTACACCGTCGACGCGGAGGGTGCCGTGGTGCGAGGGTCCATTGCGGTGCTCTTTGCAACGCGACCGGCCTTTCGCGTGGCAGTCTGCACAGCCTTGGGCAAGACGCGATACGAACCACTGATCGTGGCTGGGAAACGCCAGTCGTTTCGAATTGTGCAACGTATCTTCGACTTCCGAGTCCGGATCATCCGACCCAATGCACACGGTTCCGCCTAACAAGCGCTTGCATCAGTTGGATGGTAACTGCGGCGACTACGGTCGCGGCGCTTTCGGCGCCGCGCCTTACCGATCTCTCAGGTACTGCCCCGTCAGCGATCGCTGCGCTTTCACCAGCTCCGCCGGCGTCCCCTCGAACACCACCTCGCCGCCCTTGCTGCCCCCTCCGGTCCCAGATCAATGATCCAGTCCGCGTTGCGGATGACATCGAGGTTGTGCTCGATCGAGATCACGGTGTTCCCGCCGCCTCGAACACTGCGTTAGGCTCACTCCGCTCGCAGTGTCACCATCGGATCGACAGTGGCTGCGCGCCGCGCGGGAACATAGCAAGCCAATAGCGCGACAGCTGCGAGCGCCGCACCGACCGTCACGAACGTGGCCGGGTCGGCGAGCGGAATACCGTAGAGGAAGCTGCGCGTGAGCCGCGCGACGGCGACCGCCGCGGGCGCCCCAATCACGATAGCTGCTCCGATCACGATGAGTGCGTGTCGCAGAACCGTGCTCACGACGTCAGCTTCGCGCGCGCCGAGCGCGAAGCGGATGCCGAATTCCCGTGTTCGTTGAGCGACGCGGTACGCGATCACGCCATAGACGCCTAACGCGGATAACCCGAGGCCGATTAACCCGAATACACCGACCACCCACGCCGCTACGCGTTGCGGCGTCGAGTGTA
>JBQTIF010000129.1:0-10215 GCA_052388395.1 Gemmatimonadaceae bacterium
GGTGTGCCATTTTTCATTGGGTTCATTGTCTTTTGACAGGCGGTCTGGCTATATTGCACCCGCTCTACCCACTTTAAATCGACTCTGACCCCTTTGAAACCAACTACAACGGGAGTACGGACGATGGCTATCGCCAAGGTCAGCGAGATCAGCTCATCGTCGAACAAGAGCTTCGACGATGCGATCAAGACTGGAATTGCCCGCGCCAACGAAACACTGGATAACGTGCGCGGCGCGTGGGTGTCTGGGATGAAAGTGAAGTGCCAGAAGGGAAAGATCACCGAGTATCGCGTGCTGCTGAAGGTGAGCTTCGTCCTCCGCAGCTAGTGCCGGGCGAGACGCGGAGCCAATAGCACGAAGCCGTGGCGCTCTGCGCGATTGGCAAGGTGCGCGACGGTCTCTTTGACGGCGGTGACACCCTCTTTCAATAGTGCAGGCGCCGCCTCGGCGGCGAGCCAGCAGGCAGCGTAAACATCGCGGCGCTCCAGCATCTCTGCAGCGCGCACGAATGTGTCGCAAGCGATTCCAGAGTGGCCGCCTAACAGCGCCACCCGGACGTTGAGTGCCTCGACGAACTCACGTCCGGGAAACCAGTGTCCCTCCTTGAACTGCGACATGATCTCGTTCGTGCGCTCGGCGTAGCCTTCGGCACCTGCGTGTTGTAGTGACATGCGGCTCAGTGCCGCCGCCGCAAGTGCGCTCGCCTCGAGCCAAGTTCGGCCCAGTTCGCGGCTCGCGATCGCGACATCTTCGAACCTGGCCGCCGCGCCTTCCTGATCGCGCGATTCGCGCAACAGCTGCGCATCGAGAAACGCGGCAAGACACCGGCGCGGCTGGTCGCGCACCGAGGCGAAGAGACGTTTGGCTTCTTCGAGCTGGTCGCGTGCTGCGATCAGGTCGCCGGTGCGAAGGAACAGCTCGGCGATTCGGAGCGCGCTGTCTCCGCAACTGACGGCGGAATGCGCGGCGCGGCCAAGATCGGCGGCCTTCACGAATCCAGCGCGTGCCTCGGAGAGGTAACCGGCGCGCATATGGGCTGCGCTCTGCTCAAGCGCGCAGCGCGACTGCGCGCGGCGATCGCCATTGTGCGCAAAGAGCGCTTGCGCATCGCGGAATAGCGCAAAGGCTTCGGCGCCCGCGGTCGCGACACGGGCGATGCCTAACGCAAGCGAAGCCCGCGCCGTGACGTTGGTATCGTGCGCGCCGAACGCGGCGTCGACAGCTCGCAGAGCCATCGCTTCTGCCGCTGACCAGGCAGCCAGCTCAGCTTGAAAGTCGGCCAACGTGGCGAAGAGCACTGATTCCTGCGCCGGGTCTCCCATCGCGCCGATGCGGTCCGCGAGTCCCGAGAGCTCGTCGATCGCACGCTGAGGCGGCCGGCCGCGCGCGACGCGCACTTCTTCGCGCAGGCGGCGCACATGCGCCTCGCGCTGCGGATCGGGGTTCGCCGACAACCACTCCAGCGCGAGGTCACACATCTCCTCGGCATACTCGTAGCGCCCTGACTGCCGCGCGAGCGCCGCCAGTCGGACGCGCACGTCAGTGAGCGCGCTCGGATCTGGTGCGTGTCGCTGTGCAATCGTTAGGCACGCGGCGGCTTCGTCGTGGGCGTCGACGGACGCGGCACGGTCCGCCGCGAGGGACGAATAGCGAAACGCCTGGTCGTCATTACCGGCTGCGTGATAGTGCGCCGCGATTTCAGCGACGGCCGCGGGGGTTCGCAACTCGAGCGTTCGCGCGGCGATCTCGTGCAGCCGCTGGCGTTGCCGCTCCGGAATGGCGCGTCGGCACGCGTCCGCGATGAGCGCGTGCGTGAACGCATAACGACCCTGCCGCGGATCGCCGGTGGGCTCAATGACCGTGGCAGCGACGCCTTCGTCGATTGCGGCGCGCACTTCGCCGTCGTTCCCGGCACCGGCGGCGATAACCAGGTCGATCGAGAAGCTGGGTCCGAGCACCGCCGCGGCGGACAACACAGCCCGCGCACGTGGTGACAGGCGATCGAGTCGGCGCTCCAGCACTTGGCCGATGGCGGGAGGGAGCGCGAGTTCGTCGAGCGGCCGCCACTCCCAGCGTGTGCCGGCGTACCAGATCCCGCCTTCGTCGCGCAACGTCTGCATAACGTGCACGACGTAGAGCGGAATCCCCTCGGTGTACGCGTGCAGGAAGGCCGGGAACTCCGCTCCCAGATCGCCGTCGTGGAAGAGCGTTTCAACCCAACGCGTTAACTGCGCCAGCGTGAAGCGCTGTAGCGCGAGCTGGTGCACGCGCGGGTCGCGTGCGAGCCGGCGACGCCGATCGGTGACGGCATGCGCCTCGGACGAGCGCAGGGTAAGGACGAGCAGTATGCGCTCGGTCGTTAGGTGCGCGAGGAGTTCCTCCACCGCGTCCCAGGACGCCGAGTCGCCCCAGTGCATATCTTCCAGGACAATGACGAGGGGTTGGCGCCGCGCCGCGAGCCGAACGTAGTCCACGAGCTCGTGCAGCACATTTGTCGTGCTCGCTTCGGCGGCGTATGCGAGAGCCGCTCCGCCGTCGAGTGCAGGGACAAGCTGCGCGAGCGCGCGCCAGCCGTGCGCATGCACAACACCCATCCCGTGCAGCTGTTCAACGATGGCAATCCACGGTGAGAACGGGACGCGGACCTCGCCATCGGCGCAGTGGGCGAATGCGACATGGCCGGAGCGGAGCCGCACCTCAGGCTCGAGCTGCCTAACGAGCGCCGATTTCCCGATGCCCGCTTCCCCGACCACCGAGACAACGCGTGGCTGCGAACGATTGGCGTCTTCCAGATATGCCACGAGCCGCCGCATCTCGTCTTCGCGGTCGATGAATTGATCCAGTCGCAAGGTCGCACGTTCGGCAGCGCGCGAATCTTCATCGGCCACTGCCACGCGATCACGACCGTTGCGCTTGGCTTCGAAAGTGGCACGTTCGGCGGCGCCCATGAGCGCATCGGCGGTCTCACCGTTGGTCGGCGCGCAGGCTACGCCGATCGACACCGTAACAGCGAGTGTATCGTCGCTCGCGTCGCGTCGTACGCAGCGCAGTTGTGCCGTTGCGGCGCGCAACCGCTCGGCAACTTCCAGGGCTACTTCGATCGATGTCGTAGGCAAGAGCACAAGGAATTCGTCGGCACCGAGCCGGCCAACAAGATCGCCGGTGCGGATACCGCGCTGGAGCACTTTCGCGACTGCCCAGAGCACGTCGTCGCCTTGCAAGCGGCCAAATGTGTCGGTGATGCGGCGGAAGTCATCGATATCCACGACGAGCAGCCCAACGCTGTCGCTGGGACTCCGACGCTCGCCTAACGCGGCGCTCAGGCGCGCCAGGAACGCGCCACGCTGCGCCACGCCAGTCAGCTCGTCGTCGACGATGGGAACAGCGATCTCGCCAGTACGTTTTTCGTTCGGCGTGAGTGGTCCGGCGAGTGCAGCGCCATCACGAATCACTTCCTCGAAGATGCGGAAGACGGCCGGATCGAATTGGCGGCCGACGTCGCGGCGCATGATGTCGAGCGTCTCCTCGCGCGACAGCGCACGCTTGAAGCTGCGGCGCGATGTGAGCGCATCGAAGACGTCGGCGACGCAGAAGATGCGCGCCGCGAGCGGGATCTCACTCCCTGCAAGACCGCGTGGATAGCCGGAGCCGTCCCAGCATTCATGGTGCGACTCGACGATCGGTCGTACTTCCCACGGAAAGTCGACTTCGGCCAGCATCTCCGCGCCGGTGATCGGATGCCGCTTCACCTGCGCCCATTCGTCAGCCGTTAGGCGTCCCGCCTTGTTGAGCAAGGCGGCCGGTATGGCGAGCTTGCCGACGTCGTGCAGCAGGGCGCCGACGCGGTACCAGTACTGTGCCGGCTCTTCAATCCCCATGCGCCGCGCCATCTCGACAGTCAGGTCGGCGACGCGATCGAGGTGACCTGCCGTTGCCTGATCCTTGGATTCGATTGCCACGGCCCACTGCCTAACGGCCGCGATGAAGCCGCGCTCGAGTCGCGCGATGCGCCGGCGATAGCTGTATTCCACCGGTGAACCGCGCAGCTGCGCGAGCAACCTGTAGGCGCGGTTCAGCGCCAGGAGTGTGTCATGGTGCTTTTCCTGCGTCGTGAGCAACAGGGCGCGCTCGCGCGCGATCTCGGCGAGGCGCAGCGGCTGATTGATGTCGATCGCCAGCCGGTCCGCCTGCTCCAGTAAGCGCTCGGCTCGTGGAAGGTCACCGAGCGCTCGCGCCACTGCCCCAGCCACGCCCATGGCATAGGCTTGGTCCGCTTCGTCATCGCGCTGTCGCGCCAGCGTCAGGGCGCGATCGCTCGATGCCTGCGCGCGCTCGAGATTACCGCGCGCCAACGCCATCTCAGCGCGTGCCAGCTCAACTTCAATCGTTAGGCCCTCGTCCCCTATTTGCGTAGCGAGTCGCAAGGCGTCGGCAAAGGCCTGCTCAGCGAGATTCCAGCGTTCCAGCTCGTCGTAGAGCGCCCCCAGCTCGGCCGAGATACGAGCAAGAGCGCGGCGATCCTTCGCGGCTTCGTACGTCGCGCGGCTTTCCTCCAGCAAACGTACTGCTTCGTTGCGATTCCCGCGCACGAAGGCGAGATCGGCCATCGCCGCTGTGATCGAGGCACCGAGGACGTGCGCACCGGCTTGTTCGGCGAGTGGACGAGCAGCGGCGAGATCTCGCGCCGCCTCGTTAGGTAAGCCGCGCAAGGCGTCGACGCGGGCTCGCAACACCAGGGCTTCGGCACGGGCAGCGGGCGAGTGCGTCGCGTCCGCGACGGCGAGCGCCAGTTCGATGCCGTCGAGCGCCGCGCTGTAGTCGCCTAACTCGAGCGCTGCGCGCGCGATGCCGATGACGAGCGAGAAGACGACGTCGGAGTTTGTATCGCGCGGTGCTTCGCGCAGCGCACGCTCGAGCAGATCGCGCGCGAGCTCAAACTCTCCACGTGTCTGCGCGCGCCGCGCCTGATCAACCAGATTTGCCGCAGGTCGCAGCGCCTCCGGCACCCCGGTGATTTGCGGGATAACCGGCGTCGTACCGCGACCAGGCGTTGCGCGAGTGGGCACGTGAGGGTTGGGGAAGACCGAGGCGAGCTAAGTCCTTACTGGAGAAGGACGAGCAACGGTAACTGCCGTCTCACGCGTCAGCGGCAACTTTCCCCGTCTAGCGCGCCGCTGCTCCTGCCCCGATGCTAGAGCCATGTCACGACTATTCGTTGGCGCGTTCTTGCTGGTGGGCGTGATTGCCTGCTCGACGAAGCCGCTCGAGCCCCTGCCGCTCGAGATTACGATCGCGGCGAATCGCACGACAGCGGCGCCTGGGGATACCATCACATTTGTGACCGATGCTCAGGGCGGGAGCTTGGTCGGAGTCGAAATTGACTACGGCGATACCGCCACTGACGCCTTCGCAACAGGAGGAGCGCGCACCGCTCGCGTGACCTTCCGACACGCCTTTCAACAACGGGCCAACTATACAGTGCGGGTTGTCGTTACTGATGCATTGGCCGGCCAAAAGGAAGCTTCGGTCGAGGTTCGGGTGGGATCTTGAAATATTGGCTCTAAGCGTCGCGGCGCTGTTCAAAACACGGCGGCGTGAATTCGAACAGCGCCGCGCTCGTTAGAACCAATATTTCAAGATCCGACCCCTAATTGCTTGACGCGTCCTTGAACGGCCGTATCGTGTGCTCGACCTGGTAGCAAGATCTCCTCTCCTCAGGAGGTGCGCATGCACCGAGAATGGTTTCCACGCTTTGCCCATCGCATACCGCCAACCGTCATTGCCCTCGCACTGGCTGCCGCCGGGGTTCAGGGGCAACAAACCGGGACGATCAGCGGGAGAGTCATCGTCGAGGGGAGTGGCCAGCCGCTCGAGGGGGCGCAGGTTTACCTCGTTGGCACTGCGTTAGGGTCGCGGACCGCGGCGAACGGGCGCTATACGATCGCTAACGTCACCGCGGCCCAACATCGCGTTAGGGCGCAGATGATCGGTTTCCGGCCCATGGAGCAGACAGCGACGGTGGTAGCCGGTCAGACCGCGACGCTGGACTACGCGATGAAGCAGCAGGCGATCTCGCTTGATGCGTTGGTCGTCACCGGGACCGCGGGAACGGCGCGAAACCGCGAGGTGGGCAATAGCATTTCGCAGATCGACCTAACGACAGTGCAGCCGCCCGCCAACGTCGGTCAGCTGCTGCAAGGTCGCTCCGCAGGCATGACGGTCATGCCCAGCTCCGCCGGGTCGGGCAGCGGATCGATGATTCGTTTGCGCGGGAACGTAAGCGTCGCGATGAGCAACCAGCCGCTCGTGTACGTCGACGGCGTGCGCATCCGCAGCGATGGGTACCAGCGCAACGTCCCGCCAACGGGCTCGGCCCTGCGCAGCGGCAATGACGTAGCCAGCCCACTCAACGACATCAGCCCGAACGACATCGAGCGGGTCGAGGTCATCAAGGGAGCAGCGGCATCGACGTTGTATGGAACCGAAGCCGCGGCCGGCGTTATACAGATTTTCACAAAGCGGGGGGCAACTGGGACACCGCAGTGGACCGTGGACGTTACCCAGGGCTACGTGCAGGCGCTTCCCTTCGGTCCGGATCCAAGCGAAGCACCGCCGAGTGACACGATCACACGGGCGTATCGCGACAGCTTCCCGGACCGGTTTGCAGGACTGCCGAGCAAAGGCATTTCGCGCGCGGGGGGCTCGTCCAAGTACCTCTTCATCGACCCCTGGCTGCGTAACGGATACACGCAGCGCTACACGGTAGCGCTTGGCGGCGGCGGCGAGGCACTGCGCTACTACGTGTCCGGCACGACCACGGACGAAGAAGGGGTGCTGCCTAACGACAAGGAGCAGAAGAAAGTCATCCGCGGGAACTTCTCATTCACGCCGATCTCGAATCTGCTCTTTAGCTGGAACACGTCCTACACCAAGAACGCCATCGCGAATACGGCAGCCGGCAACAACGCGCACGGCCTGACACTGAACTCCTTCCGGCGCGACCGTAACTACGCGTCGAATGATCGGCCCGAGATCGTCAGCCTGATGCTGAATCAGGAGCTCACCAGCGACGTCGACCACCTGATCACCGGCGGCACGGCGAACTGGAGCCCATCAGCCAACTTCACCAACAAGTTCACGGTAGGATTCGACCTCGCGCAGATCGAGAATCGCAATCTGCGGCCATTTGGATTCGTCCTCGCGCCGACAGGTATCATCTCCAACCGGCGTAACTCATATCAAAACCTCACGTTCGATTACGCAGGGAGTTACGTGCGTCCGCTCGTCTCTGGTATGCGGGGAACGTTGTCGTGGGGCGGCCAGTGGGTGACAACTGAAAACCGGGAGACATCGGCCTACGGCGAAAACTTCCCGGGCCCCGGCAAGCCAATCGTGTCCAGTGCGGGCACAACGCTCGGCTTCGAAGAGCGGCAACGCGTCATCAACGGTGGTTTCTTCGGCCAGGCGCTGTTCGACCTCAAGGATCGCTATTTCTTGACGATAGGTGGCCGGGTCGACGGCAATAGCGCCTTCGGCGAAAACTTCGGGTTACAGTACTATCCGCGCGCGAGCCTTTCGTGGGTCGCCTCGGACGAAAGCTTCTGGCCGACCTGGAGCTCGGCGATGAAGTTCCGCGTCGCCTATGGCCAGTCGGGTAGGGCGCCCGGAGCGTTCGACGCAGTGCGCACGTGGGAACCAGTAGGATGGGGAGGCGCACCAGCGTTCTTCCCGCGCAATGTCGGCAACCCAGATTTGGGTCCGGAGCGCACAACGGAGCTTGAAGTCGGCTTCGATGCGGGGTGGTTCAACGACCGCCTGGCGAGCGACTTCACGTGGTACAAGCGCGATATCAACGACGCGCTTTTCAATGTGCGGCAGATCCCGTCCGTCGGCTTCCTGGACTCGCAGCTTGCAAACGTCGGGAAGATGAAGAGCCAGGGAGTGGAAGCGACCGCCACGCTGCAGATCGTGGAGCGTCCCAAATTCGGATTCAGTTTGGGTGGCTCGGTGCACGCATACAGCAGCGAAGTAGTTTCGTTAGGCGGAGCGACCGTCTTCTCGATCGGTGGATTTGGGTGGATCATGGAGGGACAGCCTATTCCCGTCATTCGCACTGATTTCTGCGTGACGAACCCGGATGCCAGAGGCGTCGCGCCGATTATCAGCTCCGATGTGAAGGACTGCACGTTCGGCCCGAATCTCCCGACGGAGACGTACGGCGTGCACACGAACCTGCGCCTTCCGTACAACGTCACTATCACAGCGCGGGGCGAGTACAACGGCGGTCACTTCATTTTCGACGGCGCAGCGAATGCGGCGACGTCGCGATCCGTACGCTGGCCGGGGTGCTACGATTTTTACACGCTGCAGGAAACGGGAAGGACTTCCGAGATCAAGGCGATCGACACTGCCCGGTGCACCGTATCGGGTACGCGAGGCGACTACTGGATCTATCCAGCCGACTTCTTCAAGCTGCGCGAAGTGTCGCTCAACGTTCCGGTTCCGCAGCGGCTGCTGCGCGGCGCCAGGTCGGCGAGTTTCACGCTGAGCGCCATCAACGCATGGAAGTGGGTGAACGACGACTTCAAAACGTTCGACCCCGAAACGGGGAACAATGGTGGGTTCGATTCGCGCGTGCGCTCGATTCTGGAGCACGTGCCACCACCGGCGGCATTCAACGCGATCCTTCGCGTCACATTCTGAGCCGCCCATGCGAACCCACCAGCGAACACCTAACGAGAGGTCGATCATGCGGAACATCAGCAGAATTGGCTCCGCGCTGCTGCTGGCCGGGGCCGTGTCGTGCGACACGGAGGTGAGTAATCCGGGGCCCGTCCAGGATATCTTTCTCAACGAGCGTAGCGCAGCCCTCGCGATGGTCAACGGCGCGGGCCGAGCCCTGTCGCAAGGCATCAACTGGATCGGTTACACCGGGGCTGCTGTCGCCCGCGAGATCCATCCAGCCGGGTCTACCGGCAGCTTCGGCATTACAACGAGATGGCAGAATGGCGATCTGTCAGAAAACACTGAAGTGAGCACCCACTGGGAACAGGGGCAGCGGGCGCGCTGGGTCGCCGAGGAAACGTTGCGGCGCATGGAGGCAGCCGGGCCGCCGCCCTCGACAGCGCCGGCGGCGGAGAGGACAGCGTACAACAACCAGCTCCAGGTCGCATATCTGTACGCCGGATTCGCCAACAGGCTCCTCGGCGAAAACATGTGCGACTGCGTCATCGACGGAAGTAAGATTCTTCCGCAGGCGACGTACTTCACGCGCGCCGAGAGTCTGTTCACCAAGGCAATCGCGGTGACAGGCGGTACGGCGGCAACAATCGCGACCCAGGCGCAGGCCGCGTACGCAGGTCGCGCTGCCGCGCGCGTATACCTGACCAAGTGGGCGGAGGCTGTCAGCGACGCTGGACAGGTCCCGATCGCGTTCGTCTACAACATGGCGTACTTCAACATCGGCGATGACGCGCAGCGCAACCGCATCGCGTACGCCGTGCTCAATACGCCGTATCGGGCGCACACGAACTGGAGCACCTGGCACTACCCATACTCCACCGCGACGAAGGATCCACGTGTCCCGATAACGGTTACGACACTCAAGGGCGACGCCGCGATCGATTGTTGCGGGCGTGTAGACTTCTTCCCGCAAGCGAAACACTCGAAGTCAGAGTCTCCAATCCGCCTCGCCAGCGGACGCGAAATGCGGCTCATCGAAGCTGAAGCGAAGTTGCGCTCGAACGATCTCACGGGCGGGCTCGCGTCAATGAATCAAGTGCGCACCAACGCCGGTGTGGCAACGGTGACGGCGGCAACCACCACCGACGCGTGGACGTTGCTCAAGCGTGAGCGCGGCATTGAGCTGTGGCTGGAAGCACGGCGCTTGGGAGATCTGCGGCGTTGGAAAGCCGCGAACACGCCGGGTGCACTGGATCCACTTGAGTCGATCGGCGCCGCGGCTCACCTAACGAAACAGGATCTCTGCTTCCCGATTGGACGGTCGGAGCGGGAGACGAATCCGAATCTCTAGGCAACAGCAAAGGGGGTCAGAGTCGATTGGATCAAAAGGGGTCAGAGTCGATTGAAAGTCTGCGATAGACTGGGCGTGGCAGGGCCCGAGTTTCAATCGCCTCTGACCCCGTTGATACAAACGACTCTGACCCCCGTTGATGTTTTTCTAGATCGGCCGATTGGGAAAACAGGGACGAGCGC
>JBQTIF010000130.1:0-4325 GCA_052388395.1 Gemmatimonadaceae bacterium
ACATGGTCGTGCATTGAAGCGATGCCAGGATCGTCGTTCGAAACCGCGTACTTCTTCTGCCACACAACGTTCGCTACGAAGTTCTCCTCACCAAAGACCTCGTCGCACACCGCGCCGGTGGCTTTCGTGCCGACACTGTAGATGTCACCATATCATATGCCAATGTGGACACTCTCTATCTCGAAGCGTGGGCCGCAGGCCTTGATACAAGCGGCTGGCAAGCGTTTGGAATTCCGAAGCCACGGGTTGTATGGCGCTCCCCGCTTGGCCAGGGACCCGCGTTCGCCAACGCCGGGGACTACAACCATCTCAGTGGCGCAGTATCGAAGGCGTCATTCAGTTTGGCGGATGGCTTGAGCCTCGAAGTCGATGCGTGGCTCGGCTTCACCGGTACTCACTGGCAGGATTGGAATGCGGCGCTGTTGGCGGACACACTACGGCTGATCAACGAAGAGGGCTCCTACCATGGGGGACTGTTGGTGCTTTTCGGGCTCATGGGGCCTAACCCGACCGGTGCTGGAACCAACTATACCGCCTGCGAATCGCGTGGCGAGTGGGACCAGACGAAGCTTGCGTGGCTGACAAGACAATGGCATCGGGTCGCGATTCAGCTGCGTCCGGACGGTGTCGCCGAGTGTTTCATGGACGGGATCCTTATGGGATCGCAGGAGCTCCGGCCCGACCTAACGAAACGCCGCTTCTCCATCGTGCTGGCCGGTCGCATGGAGAACACGGCTATCTATCATGGCCGTGTGTTGGTAACGCGCGGATTGCGGCACTAGCGGCGGGATTGTCGCGAATTAGACGACCCGTGGCGTATTCGGCGCCATTGAAGGCAGCCGTGTGACGCTTGTGTGACGCGCATCCCAGCGGGTCTCGCAGTGCAACTCCTGGTACGGCAACGCGATTGACCGGGATTTAGACAACTCGCGAAACACATTCGTTCGGAGCCACTCGCGCAGCATGACGCCCAGTCGCTCGCGTTTATGTGCCGCGCGTGTGACGGCACGCCCTTACGTATCCGGCCGAAACTGGCGGTAATCGCACAGCGCCCGATACCCGATCAAAACCGGAGCGACGATGACCCGAGCACGTGTGGATAATCGAGAATTCTTTGCCGCGCTGTTCGATTTCTCGTTTACGTCTTTCGTGACCCTCAAGCTCGTTAGGTACGCGTACATCATAGTAGTCGCAGGGGCGGCGTTGATGGCTTCCTTGCTCATCGTCGCAGGGTGGAGCCGCGGCGGCGCAGCGGCTCTGGGTTCGCTGATAGTAGCCGGACTCGGATTTCTGTTCACAGTCACATTGGCACGAATCGGCCTGGAAGCCGCCGCCGTGTTCTTTCGCATCGCCGATGACGCGGCAGAGGTCGCGGAACAGCTTGCGCAGATCGCCTTGAATACGAGCGCCGTCCGGGTCAGCGCCGACACCTAACGCGGGGAAGTATACCGTAATCAACCATTCACCTCACCGGAGAGATTCATGCTACGCACTACTATTGGGCTCCTTCTAGGATTCAGCCTCGCATCGCATGCCGGCGCACAACAGGTTCGCCCCGCAGGATACAAGGACCCAGGCACCGCGATGGTCATTAGTATCGTCGCGCCTGGTGCCGGGCATCTATATGCCGGTGAGGCCAAGAAAGGCGGAGTCCTTCTGGCGTTAGGACTCGGCGGTCTCATAGTCGGCACCGCGCTTTCCGTTGGGGAAGCATATCAGAGCGTGGACGATCTCAACGTGGAACGGGCGGAGCGCGCGTGGATTCCCTTCGCACTTGGCTACGGTACGTATCTCGCGACGTGGATTTACGGGATCGTCGATTCACGTAGTGCTGCCGAACGGCAGAATGCAAAATTGGCGAAGCCAGTTGCCTGGTTGGGTGCTCATCACATCAGACCCGTGATTGCGACAACACACGAACATGGCACGCGGACGACGCAGATTGGTCTTCAAGTGGCGCTTCGTTAGGCGTGAGTCGGCATGTCACGCCTGAAGTTGATAGCCTGTAGGCTTGTTGCTGTTGCTGCTGCGAGTGTCGCAGCGCTTAGCTGCGGCACTGACGCAGCGACGGATGCTAACTTGCTCGATCCCGTCGCAGCCGTTGTCATAACGCCGGCCTCAGCTACCCTGGAGGTTGGAGCCACGCTGCAACTGACGGCTGTTCCGTCGGACCGCACCGGCCGGCCGCTGACTGGACAAGTAGTGGTGTGGTCCACGAGTGACGCCTCGAAGGCGAGCGTGTCCGCGCTCGGCCTCGTCACAGCCATCACGCCCACGTTAGGCGAGCCGGTGCTTGTGACCGCCGCTGTCGGGAAGGCAAGTGCAACGTCTGCGATCACGGTTGCGCCTGTCTCTGTCGCCACAGTCGACGTTGCGCCGCCGACGCTCAGCATGTTGCCAGGCGATTCGCGCCAGCTCGTAGCCACCGCGAAGGACGCGCGCGGCAATCCGCTTGACGGAAGAGCAGTCACGTGGCGCAGTATCGCCCCTAGCATCGCCTCTGTGTCGGTAGGCGGACACGTCGTCGGCATCTCGCCGGGTGTCGCCGACATCACGGCGACAATCGAAGGCGTTGTTGGAGCGGCCCGTGTCACAATCCTGCCGGTTCCGGTTGCCCGGATCGAGCTGGCGCCCATGAGCGGTTCGCTGTCAGTTGGTGATACTGTGCGTGTTACCGCTACTGTCCGTGACGCAAGGGGCAACTCCTTGTCTGGTCGCGCGGTAAGTTGGTCCAGCACATCGCCAGCGATCGCGTCAGTATCAAGCTCTGGCCTTATAACGGCCATCGCACCAGGCGTCACGATGGTGACCGCGACGAGCGAAGGCGTGAGCGCTTCTGCCATGGTCCGCGTCGTAGAGGGTGCCCTCGTCAAGATGCTTGGTGATACTCAGGAGGGGTTTCAGGGTCGAGCGCTTGCCGACTCGCTCCTCGTTAGGGTGCTGGATCGACATGGCGCGCCAGCAACGGGAGTCCCTGTAACGTGGGCATCTACCGCGGGAGCGATCAACCCACAGGTGGCGATATCGGACGGCGGGGGACTCGCCGCCGCCCAGTGGGTTATGCCTCCAACTGACGCATCAGGTGGTTCGTTAGGCGTGACTGCAACGGCTGCGGGCGGCGCCACCGCTACATTTTCCGCCACTGTACGCCCACTCTCCTCCTGCCAGCTTGCACGTGGTCCCAACACCTATCTGACGGAAGGGCCAACCGACTACGACTTGAACACTCGTGCGACCGGTATCGTGCGCGCCGTCATGATCTTCATCGATTTCGCGGACGCTCAACAAAACGAAAGCACGCACTCGGTCTACAATCTGATCGTCCCCGAGGCTCTTGATTGGCTTCGCGAAGCCTCGTTCGGGCGCCTAACGCTGAATGTGACGGCTGTCCACAAGTGGTATCGCATGCCGCGCAGCGCGCAATCGTACGGCATGGCGGACGGTGTGACGTTTCCCGAACACGTCGCATACATTGCCGATGCGGTGCGGCTTGCCGATGCCGATGTGGATTTTTCGCAGTACGACGTCTTCTACATTACTGCAACGCACACACCACTCGTTCCCACATCACCGGCGTTTGTAACGTTTAGAGGCTTCGGTGTGCTGGCAGACGGAAAGGAGCTGCGAAACGGCGCGACGTTTGGTGCGGATGCACGGATTACGAGCCCGTATGGAGCGCACGTGTTCGTTCACGAGACGGGGCACATCTTCGGTCTGCCCGACTTGTACTCCTTTCTAGGAGAGCCGTACCCAGACGTGCTGCGCTTTATCGGTGGATGGGACACGATGAGTTCTCTTATACCCGGTGCACACTTTCTTGCGTGGCACAAGCTCAAGCTTGGGTGGATCGACCCGTCACAGGCTGATTGCTTGAGCGGGCGCGGCGGCCTCGAAGCGATTATCGAGCCGCTGGAGACCTCTGGTGGCCTAAAGCTGATCGCCGTCTTGCTCGATTCGTCTCGTGCAGTCGTCGCCGAAGTCCGTCGCCCGTTAGGTCGAGACGCGCGGTTGTGCGACTTCGGCGTGTTGCTTTACGAGGTGGACGCGCGAACGCCTAACGGCTACGGGCCGGTAGTCATTCGCGGAGCCGCGTTCGGTACCGAGCCGGCATTGTTGCAGAGGTGCGGGCCTTACTACGCCGGCACATTGGATCGGAGGACGGGAAAAGCTGCGCGCTTCGCCGATCCGGTTAGTGGACATGCGATCGACGTGATCCGAGCAGAAGGGGCTTCATATAGAGTTAGGATTCGCAAGAACTAGTTGGGCGCGATCAGTTCGATAGCGTTATGTGGGTAATCGCGAGCGCGCGGCGGTCACGTATCAGC
>JBQTIF010000131.1:0-23550 GCA_052388395.1 Gemmatimonadaceae bacterium
CGCGCGCACGCCAGGCACCACGTGCGGTTGCCGAGATCCAGCGCCACATGTAACGTCGGAGTCGGCAGGCTCGCGGCATTCGTGTGGGTCGTTAGGGTAGGCACGGCTCCTCCAATTGAGTGTTGCAGGAGACGCTATCCTGGCGGCCCACGATCCGCGACCACCAAGACGCCTACATAGTTTCTGAACGGCACGCCGGTTAGGCTGATCGCTCCACTGCTACCTATGCGTCCCAATACTCCGATCCACCTGTCAGACGACGCGAGAAAACGAGCGCTCGCGTCCATCCGACGTTATCTCAGTGAGAATCTCGACGAGGAGATCGGCGACTTAAAGGCCGCGTTGTTCCTGGACTACGTCCTCGCCGAATTCGGGCCGACGATCTACAATAAGGCGATCGCCGATGCGCGAGCATTCTTCATCGAACGCGCGGGAGACCTGGACGCCGTCGCGTACCACGCCGAGTTCCCGTTTTGGTCGAAGGCTCGCGCGGCCGAACGAGGTTCTACTGGTGCAGCGACAGCCTAACACGCTTGCAGCAGACGAGCGATATGGCCACTTCCCTAGTTTGTTTTGCGCTCTCTCTCGCGATTGCGGAACCACAGGTTATTTCATTCTAGCACTGCGCCCGCAGCTGAAGCGCATGTCCGTTAGGCGGCAAACGAATGACCCGCTGGCGCATGTTCGTGTTGGCACACGCACTGTCGAACCTTGTCGCTATCCATCGCTCTCCGGCTCAGAGCCCTGGATGATCGCGTTCGAGTCACGCTGTGGTTCGCGCGACTCCTAGGTGATTCAACGCTTCCGCGCCGCTCTAGCCTTTTCGTCCTGCCGCAAGGCGCGCCAGACAAACCCAGCGTGAGCCGGGGCGCGACACTCTCGTGCTGGCGATTGGCGCGCCCAGTGTCGACAGCGTTTCGAGTAGCGCGCAGCTGTACACGATATTCTAATCACGGACCTATTGCGACGCGGACGGTGGCGGAACCCAGACTTACGCCGCTCGCTTGCGTTGCACACGTCGGAGTTGCGAGCTCCTCATGGAAGAACCTGTTGGATTCCCAGCGGCCTGCCGCCCCCGACACTGACCGTGGAGCCGCCAAGTTTGCCGCCTAGCAACGCATTGCGGTAGGCGCAGGCTCGTTAGGTGCGAGCAACCACCGTCGCTGCCGCGAACGGACAGTGCGCACACGACGTGACAGCAGCTGAGGCACGTGGAAGTGACACCGCGCTCATCCGCTCGCAGCGCCTGCGTCGGCTCGACTCGCAACCCTGCGCGTCGGCACGACGCACGCGAGCAGACACACCTCGCGCAAACGGACATGCTGCTGCCATCCTCGAGCCCGGCGATTCTTATAGGATCATTGCACGCGGAAGGGCGCGCTCACAGCCGTAACCGTTGATTGCTGTGCCGAATCCGAGCGCTCCGGTCGCAGCCGCAGCACGATTCGATGCGTTCCGGCGCTCACATCAGTGGGCAGATCCGTCTGCGTCGTTTGTGTTTCTGCTGGTCTCAGTAGCCGCAGCTCCATCGTGCACATTCGATTCGGCTCGGGGTGCACGACCCAGCCGGTCGCAGTCTCTCGTTCCACAAAGCGATTGCTGCAGGGGTTGTAACCCAACGTATCTGTTCGCTGACTCGTGATCGTCATGACGACCGTTGCACCAAGTGCGTACGCTGTTTTATCGAGCGACAACGCTACGCCCGCAGTGTCTGCCACTCCTGCGCCACTGGTATCGCCGGGTGACGCCGTCGCGGACGTCGGACTGTCACCGCCGGGGACGGTGTCTGCATATCCCCGCGCTTCAGGTTGGCAACCGAGCGCGGCCAGTAGGATTACTACGGTGATTGGGCATCGCATCTGTCATTCCTCCGCTGCCTTCCCGAAGCAAGGACCGTGCAAGCGGGCAGAGCAAACTCACCTAACGAGCCGCCTTTGCTGCGAGCACAGCGGTTACCTGGCTGCCGCTGCCGCGCGGAACAATCAGGCCGCCGGCTGTTTGACGAAACGCAGAGAACCCGGCGTCGTGAGCAGTTCGCCCGTCTCGAGCAGGGTCTTGAGCCCCGACAGTATCATTGGCCAGCCGCCGTAGAGCTCCGAGTTCGCATCGGCACGCAGGCGATCGTGCGTCACCGTTAGGCAACATGAGTCGCCTACAGGCACAATCTCCCACGTGACGCGCGACGTCCCTTCCGCCTTGACCTCATCGCTCCACAGCGCGCGGAACGTCTGCACGAGGCGACGCGGCGGCACGACTTCGACGTTCTCCCCCTCGGCAATCTCAAAAACTGGGGCGCCGTCTCCCGTGGCAGCGCCTGCCGTATATGTCGAGCCAGGCGTCCACTGCGAGTGCGTGGCTACTCCAAAGGAGTACTTCGCGCGCATCGCGGGATCGGTGATGGCCTGCCAGAGCCGTTCGGGTGTCGTCTTGATGTAGATCTCGTAGACCCTTTCCATCTCTTCCTCCTCGAGGTCGGCCTTGAGGCCAGTGAGCAGCGCAGCTATGCGCGCGGCGTATTTGTCGATCCAGCGATCGTGGATCTGTCGGATGGGAACGGCGTTCAGGAAATGGAGCTTCTCGCGGCCGCGCCGCTTGCTGACGACGAGCCCGGCGTCCTCCAGCACGCGGAGGTGCTTCATCACGCCGAAGCGAGTCATCGCCAGCCGTCGCTCCAGCTCGCCGAGCGTTTGTCCGTCGCGCTTAAAGAGCATGTCGAGCAGCCGCCGCCGAGTGCGGTCCGCCAGCGCCATGAACACCAAGTCCATGGGTGTTTAATATGTGACCATTCGGTCACATGTCAAGATTGGCCAGCAGCCTCGGCCAAAGTATGGTTGTCGCTAGCAAACTTGCTGCGCTATGTGTGCATTCAATACAGCGCAGCAGCGCGGCACGTCGTTAGGTGCGTAACGACGGCGAGTCTCTGAGTGCCGCGAGCGCACCGACTGCACGTGCGCTCCGCAGCACCGGCGTGAAGAATTCGTTCAGAGAAAGGATAGCACTGCCGTAGGGGAGTGCGCCGCGCTAGACGCCGTTAGGCCGAGGGCGCGGCAGCGCGGTCGGCGGCAACATGTTGTTCAAGCGCATGTAGTTCGCTAATTGGCTGTAGTGATCAGCCATGTCGAGCGCATGCCCAAGCACCATGCTCGCGCGCGCGACATTCCGCGAATTGCCACCGAATGTCAACGTCACCTGGTCGCCGAGCTTGGAGTCTTCGAGCTGGTCTAGCGCCTTCGCGCAGAAGGAGAACGACTCCTTCAGCTTTGCAACGAGAGAGTCCTTAGGCCACGTCGCCTTGACGGAGTCCGCGGTCGTACTGTCCGCCATTGTTCGCGCCTGCTTCATCGTGCCAAACTGGTTGCAGAAGAGATAGTTGTCGTTGGCAAGATGCTGCGCGATGTATCCAATCGACTGCTGCGCGGGCGTCGGCTTGTAAGCGAACTTGGCTTCGGGGATAGAGTCGAATGCCTGGGCAAGAATGCGATGGGAGTTCACGATCCGGGCTCGGAACGCAGCTGTTATCGGATTCGCCTGGGAGCCGGCCGGAGGCTGGGCCGCGATGGTCACCGGCAGAGCCAGCGTGAGCATCAGTGCACGCGAGATCTTCATGACGTCTCCTTTCGGGTTGAAAAACTGAGGGGTGATACTCTGGCTGCCGCGGTGTTACCGCGCAACCCGCGAATCGGTGCGCTGACGATCTCCTGTCACGCCGACGAGGAGCGGTTCTATCGGCCGCAATTCGACATTCATAGTTGCCGGCGCCAGCGACCTGAGGTGCGCCGCGGAGAACAACCGTCCCGCGCTCTCGGTAATCGTTCCCTCGACGCGAATCGTGAGCACCGCATCAGCCGGCGCGGCGTCGATGAATGAACGCAGGCGCACTTCGAGATCCGCATCGGCAACGCCGTTCACGTTCAACGTGTGCCTAACGAGCGGACGCGCCGGCAGCGTCCGGAAGCTCCAGTCGACGCGCACGCCGGCGTCGTCGTGCGCGACCTCCACGATCATGTAGCCCTTCTCCTCATCGGCCTCGGCGAACGAACAGCGTTCGATGGAGCCGGGGTAGAGAACCGGCGCCGCAAGCGCTCGCCGTCGCAGATCGCGCATCAGTATCTGATGGCGATGGATGTGACCGGAGAGCACGGCCGCGAAGCCGTTCGGAATGTCCGCACCGCGAATCACGTCGGCACCGGTCGTGAACGTGAAGTTCGCCGGTCCGACTGTCGCTCCTTCGACGCACTGATGCAGGCAGAGCAGCCGAACGTCGGCCGCTGTGTCATGCCATGCCGTCTCGTGCATCAGGGACGTGAACTTGGTCCGTACCTCGTCTCGCTCCGATGGGAAGCCGGCCACGCTCGTGATTCCCCGGGACGACGTAGACCGGAACGCCCGCGTCGGCGACGCGCATCAGTGGCGCGAACGCTTGATACGCCAGGCTTGGAACGGGCCGCGAGCGGTTAAAGACATCCCCACCGTGCACCACAAGATCGACGGCACCGTCGAGCGCTGGTTGCAGCGCCGTGGCGTAGTTGGCGAGAAAGTCGTGTCCGCGACGACGGCGTTCGATGCGAGGGCGCACAGGAAGGTCGAAGCCGAGGTGTGTGTCGGCGACGAGCAGAATCCGGATGACGTCGTGCATGACTACAATTTGCGCAGCGGTATCTGAAAATGCCGCTAGCTTACGGCGATCGCATGCGCGGTTGTGCCGGCGTGGCCGTTGTGGTCGACCGGCCGCAGCAGTCGTTAGGCGATCTCACCGATCGAGGTAGAACATGCGATTGCTCGTGGCATTGACAGTTGCAGGCTTTCTCGCTTCTACGGAGAGTTGGGCGCAGGCAGGACTCGATGAGCGGCTGATTCGATCTGCGCGTGCCGAGTTCAATGCGGCCATTGCGCGCCACGACGTTCCCGCGATCCTCTCCTTCCTGGAAGAAGGATTTCGCGCTGCGGTGTCGTCTGGCGAGTTCCGCAACCGCACGGAGATGGGCAACGCATTCGCGGCGCGATTTGCCGAGTCAAAGGACGCGCTGTACGTGCGCACGCCCGACTCGGTTGAAGTCAGCGCTAACAGTGCGTATGCGTCAGAGATAGGACGCTGGGTCGGGACTTGGACAACGCCGAGCGGTCCATTTCGCACCGGCGGCCGCTACGCTGCCTACTGGCGCAAGTCCAACGATCGTTGGCTACTGCACGCTGAGCTGTACGTGCCGCTGTTCTGCGAAGGAAGCGGCTGTAGGTAGACGAGCGATTTGCGTCAGTGGAGTGCAGCGTTAGGCGTCAGGTCTGCGCGTTTTGTTCAGTCTCCGCACGAGCTTTATACGCTCCATCGAAGATCATCACCCACGCCTGGCGGTAGCCGCCCTGGACCATCTTCGCCACGTCGCCGAGCGCTTCCCAATTGCTCTGCGTGAGCTCGACGCGCGTCCGGTCGCTGCCTAACGCGGTGAAACGAACTTCCACAGTGCTGAAGCCCGGATTCGACTCGCTTGGATGCGGGACGTGGAAGTCCATGTTCAAGTAGCTGTACGGCTCGTACTTCTTGATCGTCCCCCACACGACCTCCTTGCCGTCAGAACCGACCTCCACGATGCGTCCGCCTTCACGCACGTCGACGCGCAACGTTTTGACGGACTGACCGCGCATCACGGACGTTGCGAACTTGTTCGTGGGCCACCAGCTCCCCATGTCCATGAACACGGTGAACGCGTTCTCCTGGCTGCATTGCACTTCGATGCTTTTCATGATCGGCTCGAGCATATCATCTCCGTTGCGGTTTGCCCTTCATGCGTCGAGCGATCTCCGCACTGTACGCGTTCAGGACGTCGGACCAGAAGCTCTCCAAGTAGTGCCGCAGCTCCTCCAGCCCATCGCGCCGCACCGAATACACGCGCTGGTTGCCGCGCGGATCGACGCGCACCAAGCTCGCATGCTCCAGCACTCGCAAGTGCTGCGACACGGCCGGCCGACTCACGGGCTGAGCAGCCGCGAGCTGGTTCACGGTCTGTGGCGCACCGCGCAACGACTCGAGGATGCTGCGCCGCGTCGGATCGGCCAGGGCAGTGAGGACGTCTGCGTAAGTCATAACTTACCGTAAGTCACAACTTACAGAGTCCGCGGACGCTGTCAAGCGGGGGTCGGATCTTGAAATACGTGTCCTAAAACGTGCGCCGCCCATCCATTTTCACGCGGCGGTGAAATGGATGGCGCCGCAATAATTAGGACATGTATTTCAAGATCCGACCCCCCTAACGCGTGAACGCCGCTAGCGTCGCTCCCATCGCGTCGATCGTCTCCACGGCGGCCGCGTGCTGCGGCCCATTGTACAGGAAGGCGAAGGCGAGCTGCTCGCCGTTCTGCGCGCGAACGTATCCACTCAAGGACGTCACCTGACTCAACGTCCCGGTCTTCGCGTGCAGATTCCCCTGTGCCGGCGTTAGGCGCATCCGGCGGCGCAGGAGCTCCGTTTCGCCGGCGATCGGCAGCGAGGCGTGAAAATCCCACGACCACGTTGAGCGGTCAGCGTACCCCAGCAAGTGAACGAGCGCGCGCGGCGTGACGCGATTGAGCGTGGACAACCCGCTACCGTCGGTCGCTATGACAGTTCCTTTTACAGCACCGGTGCGGAACGTGAGGAGGCTATCGAGCAGCCGCTCAGCGGCGATGGCAGAGCCGTTGCCGCTCCCTGGTCGCGCCGCGCTACGGAACAGCAGCTCGGCGAAGTGGTTGACGCTCTCGCCGTTCATGATCGTCGCGAGCCGTCCGATCGGCGGCGAAGCCATCGAGGCTACCGGCGTCGTCTCGCTAGGCGTTAGGCCGACCTTGACGTCGCCTTCCACGTTGATCCCCCGCGCAGCCATCGCGGCGCGAAATGCACCAGCCACAAAGAGGGCAGGGTTCGCGACCATGACTGTCCAAGCTTTGGCGCCTCCGGCTCTACCGACCGTACCGCTGAGCATGATCGTAGAGTCGTTCGGTGTGCTCACGGCGATGCGTGAGCGGCGGCCGGCGACCACGCGGACCTGATTCACGAGTCGCATTGTCGTGGACGGCGGGACGAGGGCGAGGGTCGCTTGTGTCGCGCCGGGAGTGACGTACACCAGCGCCGCATTCTCATTCATCGACAATGCCGACACTCGCGGAGCGTAGCTCGCGTGCAAGTATCGCGTCGGCCAGCCTAACGGGACGCGCACGGAGTCGAAGGCGCTTTCGTCGGCCACCAGGTTGCCGCGGACGCGGCGGATACCTGCAGCTGCCACGTGTGCGGCAAGCAGGTCGACCGGCGCTGCCGGCCCGCCACCTATGTAGCGGCCGGATAATGCCGGATCGCCACCGCCACGCAGCACAAGGTCACCATATAGCACCCCATCGGGGCTGAGTGGCCCGGCGCGCAAGACCTCGGTGCGCAGCTGATGCCCCGGACCCAGCGCCTCGTACGCCAAAACGGTCGTGAACAACTTCATCGTCGACGCAGGAAGCATCGACGCATCGGCGCGGTGCGCAAACAATGTGTCGCCGCGCGTTAGGGAGACGACCGCGACGCCCCATTCCCCGCGCGAGGTGCGCGCGCCGAGCATGCGACCGAGGTCGTTGCCAAGGGCGTCGTTGCCAAAGGGGGCCGTGTACTCCAACGCTCGGCGGACCGGCCTTCGGCTGCGTTTGGGCGCTGACGCGCTGTTGCGCACGCTCCCGCCGCCCGGCGTGATGGACGCCTGGGCGGCGTTAGGCAGCGACGCGTGCGCATCGCCGGCGCTCAGGAGCGCGGCGAGCAGAACGCCCAAAGTCCAAACACGACGGACGTCGATGGCCATCCCTATTCGTAGCTGAGAGAAAACGGGCGTAGCGGGTCGCATGCCTGACGCGGACACCGCTCGCTCACACCCGAAGGTAAACCCGCTGACGATACAAGATCCACAGCAGCGCCACCCAAAAGAGGACGAAAGTCACTGCGAACAGCAACGATGCATTACGAGGAGACACCCAGCTCGCAAACATCGTTTCATAGATCACACGTTGAACAGGAACGGCCTCACCATGGTACGGCACCTTGATCACCGAATAGATCAATCGCGGGCATCATGCCTGAACCGACGAAGGCGAGGAGAGGATTCACGCCGAAAACCTCAAAAGGCTTCGCCCAGCGTCGTAGCGCGAGCGCATCAAACCAGCCATATACAGGTGGCCAGCGCCGCAGCAGCCATGCCAGCGGTGAACAGAACGTACGAGCTCGTCCAGAGATTCTTGTTGATTGGAAAAGCCCCATTCCAGATGAGCCCAGCAACTATTAGTAGCGCGCTGGCACCATATAGTCCTGTGCGCCGCTCGGTGCGCGGGCGCGCAACGCCGCTTCAGTGTGGTGCGCAGAGTGAGCAGCGCCGTGCAGATGTAGCAGAGGCCGATGCACTGCAGGACGCCGGGGATACGGAGGCCAGCCTAACGAGCTCGCGGTCAGTTACGCCACGCGCACGGCGCGCGCTCGTGGCGATCGCCGTCGTGATTCCGACGATGAAGAGCAAGAACGGCAAGGTGAGGTCGCTAGGAGTCCACCCACGCCACGGAGCATGCTGGAGCGGCGCATAGATTGCACTCCAACTGCCGGGGTTGTTCACCAGCAGCAGCGCGGCGACCGTAGCCCCGCGAAAAACATCGAGGGCGAACAGGCGTTCACGCGATGCGCTTGTGGCGGCCGGGGAGGGGACATCAAGCCGCGAACGTAACGGCTCGGTCCGCTTGCGCGCAGCGCCGTTTGGTGTTGTCATGTGCGTTAAAGCCACATCTGCTGGAGGGCGACTATGAAGTACCAGACGATTCGCGAAGGCGTTATCACCGGGGTAATCGGCGCGACCGCTGTAGCAGTCTGGTTTTTCATCGTCGATATGGTTGGCGGACAGCCCTTCCATACTCCAGCGACGCTCGGTGAAGCCGTCAGTGCGATCTTCGGTCCGACCGAAGGCGAGTCGGCGTTCCGGCACGTCGCGATGTACACAGTCTTTCACTACGCCGCGTTTGCGGTCGTCGGGATCATTGCGGCATGGGTGACGCGCGCGTCGCATCGCGAGCCGACTGTGCTGATCGCGCTCTTCCTGCTGTTTGTCGCGTTTGAAGTCGGCTTTTACGCGCTGACGTATCTGCTGTCGCTATCGCCTAACTTCGGCAACCTGGCGTGGTATCAGGTTGGTGCGGCGAACCTCGTGGCAGCTGGGTTGATGGGTGCCTACATACTGAAGCGGCATCCACACGTGGCGCGGGATCTGGCTGATACGCTCGCAGCGAGAGTATAGACAACGAGCAAGGGCGGGGGGGGCCCGCTGTTAGGCAAGCTTCCGCGAAGGGCTCGACCGATACAGCGGAGTCGTCCAAGCGAGCGTAGCGATTAACCAGCCTGTTGCCGTCGCTCTTCTTGTTAGGCCGAGATCTTGGCGAAAAGAAAGAGCAATCCGAACAATGTCGCGACCGCGATCAACAGCGGTCCGGTGAACAGCGCACGAAAGAGCTTATGATCGTAGCGCAGATGCATGTAGAACATCACCACGGTTGCGAACTTCACCGCTGACATGATCAGCAGAGCCGGAACAAATAGCTTCGAGGCAACGAACGCGGGGATATAGTACGCCCACACCTCGGCGACCGTGATGATCGTGAGGAAGAGTCCAACCTTCCAATAGATCGGCCATTCGGGATGCTCCACATGATCCGTGTGCTGCTCAGCGGCCACGAGAGCGGGAGTTGGATCGTGCTCGTCAGGTTTATGCGCCATCGCCCATCGCCCTCGCGCTACTGGATGAGGTAAATCAACGTGAAGATCGCGATCCAGACAACGTCGACGAAGTGCCAGTACAACGCCGCGATGTCGACCTGCAACGCATCCTTCGGCCCGAGTCCTCGTTTGTAGTCGATCGCAAGGAGTGAGCCTAACCAGATCACGCCGACTGTGACGTGCGTGCCGTGGAAGCCCGTCAGGGTAAAGAAGCTGGAGCCGAACAGATTCTTGCGGATGCTCAAGCCTTCGTGAACGAACGACGTGAATTCGTACGCCTGAAAGCCAAGGAACATCGCCCCCATGATGCACGTCATCCAGAGCCAGAGCCTGGAGTTCGCCAGCGCTCTCTGCCAGGCACCCGCGTTAGGCGGCAGCGGACGGTTCTTGTTTTCGACAGCGGCCAATGCGAGCACCATCGCGAGCGACGAGCAGAGCAGCACGAACGTCGAGATCGACGTGATCGGGATGTTCAGAATCGGCTTGAAGAGCTGACCAGCAGGGCAGGATGCCAATTCGGCGGCCGTCGCTGCTTTTAGGTTCCCCTGCGCGCACCACCATTCGTGCGGCCACGGTCCCACAACGCTCTTCCCTTTATAGATCAGATACGTCGAGATGAGCGACGCGAAGAGCATGCATTCGGACCCGATGAAGGTCCAAATCGCGATCTTCTTGCTATCGAGACCGGTGCTTGTGTAGTGATGTGAAGCGTGAGCTACGTGGGCCATGGGAGCTAGTTGATAGTTGATAGTTGATAGTTGCTAATGGATAGTCGGTGCTGAGTAGTGGTCCGGCGTCATCCACTATCAACTATCCACTGTCCACTATCCACTATTCCTATTCCACCGGCGTGGTTAGCCACGCGTAGATGAAGTAGATCATCGTCGCGGCGCCGAAGCCGATGAGCGAGAACGCCAGCAGCTTGGAGCTCTGCAGGAACAAAAGCCCCGTCAACATCACGACGATGCCTAACGCTACCCACAGCGGCTTGATCGTTGGAAGCGGCATCGGAATCCCCAGCTCTTCGGCTGTCTTAGTTTCCGACTCGATATGCATCGGGGCGATGTCGGATTCATGCACGCCGCTCGCTGTCACATGCTCGCCAGTTCGGTGCGCCGCTTCGTCGTGCCCGACCGGTGTGTGCGGGATCTGCTTCGTCCGCTCGGGGTGCGTGAGATCCCATAACGGATAACGCGACGTCACCATCGGAATCTGCGCGAAGTTGTATTCCGGCGGCGGCGACGGGATCGACCACTCGAGCGTCGGTGCGTCCCACGGATTCTCCGGCGCAATCGCGCCGCTCTTCTTGCTCTTGAGGAAGTTGTACAGGAAGATCGCCGTGGAGACGACGAGCATGTAGGCGCCGATGCTCGACATCATGTTGAATCCGTCCCACCCCTGACCGGCGTCGTACGTGTATATGCGTCGCGGCATGCCTAACATGCCGGCGAAATGCATCGGGAAGAACGTCAGATTGAACGCAATGAAATTGAGCCAGAAGTGGATGTTGCCTAACCGCTCGTCCATCATGCGGCCGTAGACCTTGGGGAAGTAATGATAGATCCCCGCGAAAATCCCCAGGATCGAGCCACCGTACAGCACGTAATGGAAGTGTGCCACGATGTAATACGTATCGGTCTGCTGCAGATCACTCGGCGGTGATGCGTGCGTGATGCCGGAGATCCCACCGATTGTGAACATCGCCACCAATGAGATCGCGAACTTCATCGCCGTCGTGAACCGTATCGATCCGCCCCACATCGTGAAGATCCAGTTGAGGATCTTCACCCCGGTGGGGATCGCGATCACCATCGTCGTTAGGGCGAAGACCGTGTCGGCGATCGGTCCCATCCCCACAGAGAACATGTGGTGCGCCCACACGCCGAAGCCGAGGAAGCCGATCATGATTCCGGAATAGACCATGATGGGATATCCAAAAAGCGGCTTCCGGGAATTGGCGGGTAGAACCTCGGATACGAGGCCGAACGCCGGCAGGATGAGGATGTAGACCTCTGGGTGACCGAAGACCCAGAAGAGATGTTGCCAGAGGAGCGGATCGGCGCCGGCTGTGATGTTATAGAAGTTCGTGCCGAAGAAACGGTCGAACTGTAGGAAGAAGAGCGCGATCGTGATGACGGGGAAGGCGAGGATGATGAGCCACTGCACGACGAAGGACATCCATGTGAACATGGGCATGCGCATGAGCGTCATGCCGGGCGCGCGCATGTTGATGATCGTTGTCGCGAAGTTGAACGCCGCCGCCAGCGACGAGATGCCGAGGATCTGAATGCCGAGCACCCAGAAATCCATGTTGTGGGCGGGCGAGAACTGCCGCGTATTGAGTGGCTGATAGGCGAACCAGCCACCGTCGGGAGCGCCTAACCAGAAAATCGGCAGCGTGATGAAGATGCCGCCGAAGAGGTACACCCAATAGCTGAACGCGTTGAGGCGCGGGAAGGCAACGTCGCGCGCGCCGATCTGTAGTGGAATGAGAAAATTGAAAAACGCCGCGGACAACGGCATGATCGCGAGGAAGATCATGGTTGTGCCGTGCATCGTGAACAGCTGGTTGAACGTGTCGGCCGACACGCGCAAGCCGTTAGGCGTCATCAGCTGCCAGCGCATGACGACCGCTTCCAACCCGCCAAAAATGAAGAAGAACAGCGCTGTATTGAGATACAGTTGCCCGATCTTCTTGTGGTCGACGGTGGTGAGCCAATCCATAATCCCGTAGCGCTTGCGCTCCACGGGAGGGGCGTATGTGGGAGCAGTGGTTGTGGCCATGACTATTTGAGTGCCTGCAGGTACGCGACAATGTCAGCAATCTCTTGATCAGTCAGTCCACCTTGATTGATCACGAGTTTGGAAATCGGATCAAACTCACCCTTTCCCAACGTCGGCATGCTCGAGAACTGCAGCGGCTTCATCTTGCGCGCGTTTTTTATCCAGAGCGCCATGTGCCGAGTGTCGTTCGGGAAGAGGCCCGATCCAATCGTTAGGCGCGAGCCGACATGTGTCAGGTCCGGTCCAAGCGGGCCGCGCGACACGGTACCGCTGATCGTGTGGCACGCGATACACGCACTCGTGAAATACTTCTGCCGGCCCCGCTCCACGTCTCCAACCAGACCTTCAGGGAATGTGACATCCGGCGGGACTGGCGTTTTTGGCACCGCGTGCTCAGGCACGCGCTCGCGTGGGAACATATAAGGCGCGGCCTGCGCGGTTTGAACAGGCACGGAACGCGGTGCTGAAGCTGCCGCTGGCTGGTTAGGCGCTACCGTTCCTGGTGCCGGTGTCGTGCCCGGCGGCGCCGCCGGCGCGGGGTTTTGAATTACCGCCGCAGTCGCTTGATGTACAGCCCAACGCTCGAACTCCTCCGGCGGAACTGTAAACGCGCGAAAGCGCATGTTCGCGTGCGACACCCCACAATACTCGTTACAGCTACCGTTATAAACCGTGTAGTCCGCGGAGTCGGGCGTGAACCACAAATAGTTGGTGCGCGTCGAAACGAGGTCGCGCTTCCCGCCTAACTGTGGAATCCAGAACGCGTGAATCACGTCGACGGTGCGCAGCGAAAAATTGACTGGGCGTCCGATCGGCAGATACAACTCGTTCGCTGTCGTGAATCCGTAATCCGGATAGCGGAATTCCCACCACCATTGATGTCCGATGACATCGACCTTGAGCGCCGTCGCTGGTGCTGGGGCTTGCGTGCGGAAAATCGCGCGCACAGTCGGCACGGCGATGATCGCGAGAATGAGCGCAGGGAGGACCGTCCACGTGATCTCCAGCGCCGTGTTCCCGTGCAACATCTTCTCATCCGCTTCCGCGATGACACCCGGGCGCCGGCGATACTTCCAGATCGTGTAGACGAGTATCGCTTCGACGATCACGAACACGATCGTGCCCCAAATGAGCAGCGTGTTCCACAGCGACGTCGATTCTCGATTGAACTCGGTGGTGGGATTGAACGTCGAGTTCGGGTATTGGCCAGCGCAGGCGGCGACAGTTAGCAGTGCTAGGGCGCTCAACGTCAGCGCCGCGGCCTGTCGCGGCTGAATTCGTAAGTGCATTCGCTGCTGCGAAAGGGAGACTGGGGGCATCGAACGCGACGAGCCGTCGCATCGCATGGACCAAAATCCCGCCAAAGCTACCGGGGCACCATATGACGGGCAAGCGCGACCGTACTCAGGCGCTCTCGGGAGGTGTGGGTTCTTCCTCCTTCACTGCGTGGACCGTTTGAGTGCGCGTTGCAGCGATCTCCAGTTGCTGCTTCAGCTGCCCGACTCCTTCGCGTAAGGCGCGCGCGCGCACGCGATCGCTGCCGGTGCGGCCAGCGATGATCATCATCTGCGCCACGTGGTCGGAGATCAATCCAAAATTGGCCTTCAGAAGCGACACGAGCGGTGCACCGGCTCGGCGAATCTGCTGTGAGTAGCTGGAGGTCGGCTCGAGTTTGTTCACTGCCGACGCCATCCGCTCGACGAGACCGTGCAATCGCTGGGTGAGCTTGGTGGCCTCTTCCAGAGTGGCCATCTTCAGTTGACCGGGAACGTCGAGCTTACTGGGCACGGGCGGCTCGTCGCTAAGGAAAGTGCCTACTCGAAGCTTGCAGTCAGCAGCCGCGAGTCTTCAGTCGTGAGTGAGTAGCAACTACTCACTGATAGCTGACGACACAAAGCTGCAGACTGCCAGCTTCCCTGTGGAGACCCATCCGTACGACACTCCATCCATGCTCATCGATCCTATTTCTGATGCACCATCGCCGCCGGATTGAGCAATTCATCCAACCGTTCGCGCGTCAAAAGCTTTCGCTCGAGCACGATCTCGTAAACCCCTCGTCCCGACTCCAACGCATCTTTTGCGACTTGCGAGGCGACGTCATAGCCGAGCTCAGGCACGAGCGCTGTGACAATGCCGATCGATTCAGTGACGAAGCGACGCATCCGGTCGGGATTCGCCGTGATGCCATCGACGCACCGGGTGCGTAGTACGTCGCACGCGCGGCGCAGCGAATCGATGCTGCGTAATAGCCGGTATGCGATGATCGGCTCGAAGACATTGAGCTGCAGCTGACCTGCTTCTGCCGCCATCGTCACTGTGACATCGCCACCGATGATGTCGAAGCACACCTGGTTCACCACTTCGGGAATAACTGGATTCACCTTTCCCGGCATGATTGATGAACCGGGCTGCATGTGCGGCAGGTTGATCTCTCCTATGCCGGCGCGAGGGCCTGACGAGAGCAGCCGCAGATCGTTGCAGATCTTAGAGAGCTTAACCGAACAACGTTTGAGCACGCCGGAGAGCTGCACGAACGCCCCGGTATCCGAGGTCGCTTCCACGAGGTCGGGGGCGGTGATGAGGGCGAGGCCTGTGACCTCACTCAACGTGTGCCTAACGACATCGGCATAACCAACCGGTGCTGCGATCCCTGTTCCGATGGCAGTCGCACCCATATTGATCTCGCGGATCAGCGAGAGCGCCTCCCCCAGCCGCTCGACATCTTCCAGCATTGTGTGACCGAACGCCGCGAACTCCTGACCGAGCGTCATCGGGACCGCATCCTGCAGCTGCGTCCGTCCCATCTTCACCAGGCCACGGAACTCGGCGCCTTTCGCCAGGAATGCGTCGCACAGCGCGCGCATGGCAGCACGCAGTCCTTCGATCTCGGAGTGCAGCGCGAGACGGACCGCGGTTGGATACACGTCGTTCGTCGATTGGCTCAGATTGACGTGATTGTTGGGATGCACGCGTTCATATGCCCCACGCTTCTCGCCTAACAACTCGAGCGCCCGGTTCGCGATCACCTCGTTCGCGTTCATGTTGGACGATGTCCCGGCGCCCCCCTGGATCATGTCAACAAGGAAGTGCTCGTGATGCCGCCCGGCGCGCACTTCGCGACAGGCGCGAACGACGGCGTCCGCGACGTCCGATTCCAGCAACCCGAGTTTCGCGTTGGCGAGGGCGGCGGCTTCCTTCACCGCGGCAATGGCATCGACGAGACTGGGAAAGTCACGTAGCGTGACGCCAGTGATCGGAAAGTTCTCCAGAGCGCGCAGCGTCTGCACACCGTAGAGTGCGTCATCCGGCACGTCACGGTCGCCTAACAAATCGTGCTCGGTGCGCATGCGCTTGCCACCGAAGCCCGCGGCGCGGCCGCGCCCAACGAGCGTGGCGTCAGTCGCGGCGAGACGCTGCGAGATCGCCCGGGCGGCGCGTCCGATGAGCGCGGCGTACAACATCGGGTGATTCGAGCGCATCGTTTCCACCTTGTCCTGCGTGAGCACGTACGCGTCGGTTTTCTGTACGGCGCGAGCGCTTGTCCCGTGCGCGGAGTCTTCCAGCAGGATCCCTTCGCCCACCGCCTCGCCGGCGCCGAGCGTCACGAGTCGCACTGGGCGCCCATTCATCGATTTCTCGATCGCGACCGTTCCGCCCACGAGAATGGCCATGAAGCGACGAGGCGCTCCCTCCTCGAAGAGCAGGGTATCGCCGGTGTACTCCTTCGCTTCTACCAGATGCGACAACTGGTGCAGTGCGGTATCAGTCAATCCGTCGAGGAAGCGTGTATTGCGCAGCTGTTCGCGGATGGTAGCTGGGTTCATAGGTCGTGATAAAGCAGCGGGTGGGGGGTGGGAAAGTACGTGATTCCACTGCACTTATCACCTATCACTTATCACCCATCACGCTGTTCCTCAACTACGTGATACGTGATCGAAGACATCGTCATAGGTTACGAACAGGAGCGTCAGGCGTTGCCTAACGCTTAGGTGTCACAGCGCGCTCGGCGAGCGCCAGAACGCCGTCGACCGCCAGCGCGAGCGCTGCCGCCGGCAGGGCACCGGAAAGGATCATTCGCGTGTCCGACAATGCCAGACCGGCGACAATGGGGTCGCCGAGCCCGCCGGCACCGATGAACGCGGCGAGTGTCGCCGTTCCCACCGCGATCACCCCGGCGGTGCGGATGCCGGCCATGATCACCGGTGCGGCCAGGGGAAGTCGCACATAGCGTAATACCTGACGCCCCGTCATGCCAAGCGCTGTCGCCGCGGCGACAGCGGCGGGATCAGCATTGCGCACACCCGAATACGTGTTGCGCACGATGGGGTACAGCGAATACAGGAAGAGCGCGACCAATGCCGGAACGAGACCGATGCCTAACGCGGGCAGCATGAACGCGAGGAGCGCGATGCTGGGAATTGTCTGCAACAGACCGATGCCGCGAATCACGCCTTCGGCCTGACGCGGTGCCCGCTCCAACGCTAGACCGAGCGGCAATGCCAGCGCGATTGCCGCCGCCAGAGACAGCGCCACGAGCAGCACGTGGCGTGCCGTCATGCGCGCAATCTGTCCTCGGCGCTCAACGAGATAGGCGACGAGTGATTTGTCACGTTCGCGAGCCGTCGTGTCGGAGGAGACCGTTCGTCCTCCAGCACTCAGCCCCAATTCGCTCAGTGCGTCGCGGGCGACGACTTCGACTGGTTCTTTGGCAACTTCGATGCGCTCGTTGAGTGCACGCATGCGTGCGACATCGAGTCGTCCGCTGAGCAGCGTCAGGATTTCGATCGCGCGCGGTACGTCGCGCGCCAGGCCGCCATAGACAACGGCGCAGGCTTGGTATGGTGGGAAGAATCGTTTGTCGTCCTCCAGCACGACCAAGTTGTAGCGCCGGATCAAACCGTCCGTGGAGTAGCCGTCGACGACGTCGACAGCTCCTTCGGCCAGCGCCTGGTATTTTACTGCGGGAACGAGCGATCGCACCTCGCGCGGGCGGACGCCATACGCGCTCGTTAGGCCCGGCAGGCCGTCCGGCCGTCCGATGAAATCCGGGGTCAGCCCCGCGCGCAGGCGCTGGCTCTCTCGCGCCAGATCGCTGAGCGTAGCGAGCCTGAGCGAATCTGCGGTCCCACGACGCACGGCGATGGCGTACGTGTTTTCGAAGCCTAGCGGCGGTAGCCAGCGCACGTCGTAGCGCCGCTGGAATTCGCGCGATACGTAATCAAACACCTCACCGGCAGCGCGTCCGGGGCGTGCCGGCTCGCCTAACACGGCAAGCAGCCCGGTCCCTGTGTATTCGGGGTAGACATCAATGGCGCCAGTGCGCAGTGCGCGAAACGCGATCTCAGTCGCGCCAAGTCCTAACCGGCGCTGCACACGCAGCCCGCGCTGCTCTAACAGCTGAGCGAACATCTCGGCAAGGACATACGACTCACCGAAAGGCTTGGACGCCACGACCACAGGGCGCTCGCTGCTCTGGGCGACAATGACGCTCGGGTCCGCGCTGCTGCATAACGCGAGAGCGACGAACGCCCGGCGCAAATTCATTATACGCGCGGCGGGGCTTCGTCAAGCGCCCGGCGCACCAGCTCCGCGACATACGGCGTCTGCGGGCGCGTGACGCACTCATGAAACGAGGCATCCTGCTCGATACGACCGGCGCGCATAACGACAACGCGGTCGGCCAGCTTCCGCGCTTCACGCAGATCGTGCGTTACAAGCAGTGTCGTCACGCGCAACCGCACTCTCAGCTCGGCATATGTCTCCTGCAGCTCGCTGCGGGTGATCGCGTCGAGCGCGCCGAATGGCTCGTCCATGAGAACGATGTCGGGGTGCGCCGCCAGCGCTCGCGCAATCGCGACGCGCTGGCGCTGTCCGCCGGATAGCTCGCTCGGCAGGCGCTCCGCGAATCGGTCGGGCTCGAGGCCAGCGAGGGCGAGCGCTTCGCGTGCCAGCGTGACTCGCGATGGATCACGCCGCAGCCACGGCACCAGTTCGGTGTTGCGCTGCACGGTCCAGTGCGGAAGCAGTCCCCCTTCTTGCGGGACGTAGCCGATCTCGCGCCGCAGCGCGACGCCGTCCAGCGTCATCACGTCGCGCCCAGCGACCTCCACGCGACCGGCGTTAGGCTCGATCAGACGGTTGAATGTGCGCAAGAGCGTGGTCTTTCCCGATCCGCTTTCCCCGACCACAGCGACACAGTCGCCGCGAGGGACGCTGAGGCTCACCTGATCGAGGACAGTGACGTCGCCGTAGCGCTTCGTCACGCCATGCGCCGCCAGCGCTGCGGATGCCGCCGGGGGCACCGGCGCGGCTGTCACAAGGCGTTGCTGTCGAGCGCGTCGTGCACCGGCGACCGTCCGCGTGCCGTATATTGCCGTATGAATTCGTCCACGCGTTCGAGATCGGGCCCGTCGACAAACGCGCTGCCTAACGCCAGACAACCAGCGCGCGCCAGCTGCCAGAGGTCGCGCGCGTTGGCGCTCACCGCAGGATCCAGAAGTCCGCAACGTCCAGCGCTCGCAAGCAGCCCGACGTTGGACGGACCGAGTAATTCGCGAGCCGCGCGCGCAGTCGCGGCGTCGTACGTCAGCCCGGCGACAAAGGCGAGCGGCGCGACGTACAACTCGGGCGCCACGGCGTCGCAAGAGCGCAGTTCGAAATATCCGCGCGGTCGGACTTCGGGGAAGAGCGTCGTTAGGTGCGTCGTCCAGTCGCCCACCTGTGCGCGTCCTGCCGCCAGCTTTTCGCCGAACGGCTGCGGCGCTTCATGTTCCGGGCCCGTCAGGATCGTGCGCGCGCCCAGGGCGAAGCTCGTATACGCCGCGGCCGCCTCGGCGCCGTCGCAGACCAGACCGGTGCGCGACGGATCGAGCGAACGCCACGTATGTGCGCGGTAGCTCATGTGACCGGTCGGCGTCCCCTCATAGAACCCAGAGTTGGCGAAAATGGCGATGACGTACGGACTGATCGCCTCGAGCAGCGCGAAACGCGCATACGGATCGTCTCCGGCATCGACGCAAATCTGCAACGATGCGGTCTGACGCATCATGCGCGCGCCGAACTTGCCGATGCTCGCGAAGTGGCGATCCATGCGACGGTAACGCTCGGCGTCGAGCTGCAGCATTGTCGCTTCCACAGGCGTCCGTGGATCGATGCCTAACGACATGCAGGCGATCCCTTCGTCGCTCAACGCCTGAGTTAAACGCCCAACGGTGTCCTGCAGATCTTTGGCCAGATCACTAAGTGAAAGCGCCGGAGGCGCGCTGTATTCCAGCTGTCCTCCGGGTTCGAATGTTATCCGTCCTGTCTGCTGCGTACGAAACTCGCTCATCGCCGCTTTCAGCGAGCGGCATTCGTTCCATCCTTCGGCGGCGGCCACGCGGCGCAAGACAGCGAACGATCGCTCGATGTTTGCTGGCGCGCGCGTCGCCGCGTCGACGAGCAAGACTTCGACCTCGGCGCCGATGCGGCGGTCATCAGCGCTGCCGCAACCGAGCGCGAACAGATGCTCCCTGGTATCACGCTCCAGGCGCGCAACGACAGCATGCCCCGGCCACGCTGCGCGCACACTCCCGCCCAAGCGTGCAACTCGCGCTGCCGGGCGAGCCAGGACTAGCGCGTATGGCTCCGACTCATCCTCCCACCACTCCTCGATGCCAAAGTCAGCGGCGCCTAACAAGTCGAGGATCTGTGCGCGGTCATATTTGCAGCAGATCTCAGTGCGGATCGACTCACCGGCGGCGAATCGCACGCGACCGACGCCAGGTACTGTCACGAGCTGATCGCTGTCCGCGACGAGATGCATCTCGACGCGCCGCTCGTCCGCCAGGTACGGCGCGAAATGGCTGAAGGACTCGACCTCGAAGTCCGCCCCCAGCTCGCGATTGAGGACCCGCAAGACGTTGCGGTTGAATTCCGCCGTCACGCCGCGTGGGTCGTTGTACGCACGTTCGATGCGCGCCGCGTCCTTGTGCAGATCGGCGCCTAACAAGAACAGGTCGTCCGGACGGGCAGCGGCGCGCACGCGACGCAGGAGCGCGATCGCCTCGCTGCGATCGAAGTTCCCGATCGTGCTGCCGAGGAACGCGAAGAGCATCGGGCGCGCGACGGTGCGCGGGGGGACGATCGCGTCGGCAAGGTCTGCTACGATCGGTGCGATGCTGAGCTCGGGAAAATCGTCGCGCAGGCGCCCAGCCGATTCCTCCAGGAATTCGGCGCTGATATCCAGCGGGAGATACGCGAGCGAACCGTGCGTGGCGCGCATCGCGCTGAGAATAATCCGCGTCTTCTCTCCACTACCGGCGCCAAGCTCCAGGAGCGAACGCGGTGCGTAACGCTGCACCAGCTCGGGCATCCACTTGAGCAGCAAACGGCGCTCTGTTCGCGTGAGATAGTACTCGGGAAGGCGCGTAATCTCTTCGAAGAGTTGCGAGCCGTACCTGTCATAGAAGTACTTGGGCGGTAGCGCCTTTTGTGCACGCGTCAGTCCCTGCCTAACGTCGCTCGTCAGGGCCTCGCGAGCCGCGTCACCGTTGCTGTGCGCCGCGTCAGTGCCGTTCCAACTCTTCTGGCCTAATCCCATGGCGCAGACACCCTGGCTGGTTGGAACGGCATCAGTCATCGCTCGCGCAACGGAAGCCGCTGAAGATCTGCCGCCGGATCGGGTAGTCCCAGTTTCGGAACGAATTGCGGATTGCACCCGGGCGCGTAGCCCACGATCCGCCACGCAGCACCTTGTACTCGCTGCCGAAGAAGACTTCAGAATATTCCGGATATGGGAAAGCGGAGAAGCCGGGGTACCCTGCGAAGTCGCTGGACGTCCACTCCCACACGTCGCCGATCATGCCATAGCAGCCGAGTGGTGACACGTTGCGCGGGTAGGCGCCGATCGGCGCTGGTTGGAAGGAGAGTTGGTCGATATTGGCGTCGCGATGTGTCGCCGCTTCGTCGCCCCAGGGATATTTACGTGTGACGCCACGCGATTCGTCCCATCCGGCCGCGGCTTCCCATTCGAATTCGTTAGGCAGACGTTTGCCGGCCCAGCGCGCGTACGCCTCGGCTTCGTGAAAGGACACGTGGCACACCGGATGTCGCTCATCGACCCGTGCCGCACGATCCATGTAGCGTGCGTGCCAGTCGCCGCCCTCGCGGTACCAGTACTTTGGAGCGTCGACGGCAGCTTCGCTGAGCCACGCCCATCCTCCCTCGCTCCAGAATTCCCGGCGACTGTACCCACCGGCGTCTAGGAAGGCGAGGTACGCGCCGTTGGTGACCGGAGCAATATCAATGACAAAGGGGCGCAGCCTAACGCTGTGCCGCGGTCGCTCATTGTCGTACGCTTCGCTGCGATCCTCCGTGCCGATGAGCACCTCACCGCCGCTAAAACGGACCATCCGTCCGCCTGTTACGTCGATCGCCGGCTGAGGGGTCTCCCAGGCGCGCGGCGCGGCGTAAGGCACTCCCTGTTTCAACTGACACGTCTGCAGCATCGTCTCGTTATGCTGATATTCGTGCTGCAAGACCATCGCGTAGAGGTAGCCGTCGCGCACCAGCGCGTTGCCTGTCTCGAAATCCACGGCATCAATACGCTCGAGGACGCGCGACCGGATGTTGGCGAGCAGATCGTGCATCTCCTGACGTGGCGGGTACTCCAGCGCGCCACGCGCACGTCGCGGATTCTCGAACGGGTTGTACGTCCCTGGCATTTCGGCGAAGCGGATCACGCCGTCAACGTTCTGTGTCAGCCACAGCTCCTCGAAGTATCCAATGTGGCCGATATCCCAGATGATCGGCCCCATGAGTGGATCGTGCTGGCGAACGAGATCGTCGTCGCTCAGAGGAGCGATGAGCGCGAGCGTACGCGCCCGCGCTTCAGCGAGACGCATGCTGATCTGCGGTCCCAAATCGGAACGCACTGCAGAGCTTGGCAAAGGCTGTTCTCCTCTCCACGCCCGCAACTCCGCGCCAATCTGCGCACGGGCCGCGGCTGCGCCAGGCAAGTGACTACTGGGCGGAGTAGGTAGTCCTCAGACGGCATAACAGTTCCGCATCACTTTTGGGAGCCTCGGCAGGGCGCGGCAGCTTTCTCGCCCGCAAACCCTCCCCTCAATCACCCGCGAACTCGTGATGCCGACACTGGCTACTCCAATCTCGTGGCGACAGGTCGGTCGCGTCGATCCCACAAGCCTTGTTGACGCTCGCTTGCAGCTGCACCACGCCCTGCAAATCATCGTCGCAGCGCCGATCTCGTTTCTGGAGAAGCGAGCCGACGATAGTCATACGAATCTCGCATGGCTCGCATCACTCGAGGCGTTAGGCACGAACTGGCTCAAAGGCGCCGCGCGCCTGCGCTTCGCACTGCGGATTGGGGACCTGACCCTTGTGGCCGTCGACCAGAACGGGAGCCTGACGTCGGAGTTTCAGATCGCTGGTCGCACAACGGCCGACGGCGTGGCATGGCTGCGGAGTCGCTGACCGCGGCGGGCTACGACGGCCACGCGCTGACAACCCGGAAGCACTATGAGATCCCCGCACACGCCGTTGCTTCGGGTGCCGCGTACTCCGTCGGTGACGCGGAAGCGTTCGCTGAACTGGGACGCTATTACGCGGACGCGCACGAACTGACCTCGCATGTGGCCGCCGCGACACGCAGCGCAGGCTCACCACCGCGCTGCTGGCCGCATCATTTCGATCTGGCGATGCTGATCACGCTGCCGGAGATCGCTGGTCGCGGAACCCGGACTGTCGGGGTGGGGATGTCGCCCGGAGAGCCGGGGGTCGGATCTTGAAATACATGTCCTAATTATTGCGGCGCCATCCATTTTCACGCGCGGTGAAATGGATGGCGCCGAAGATCAAAAGGGGTCAGAGTCGATTGAAAGCGCAATTGCGGTTCACTGGCCGGTGCCGTCGTTTTTAAAACGACTCTTCCCCCTTTTGGTGTGTATTTAAAGATACCCCCCCGGCTCTGGGCTCTTTTATAAGAAGGTGATTCGCGTTTAGGGCGCCACCGGCCA
>JBQTIF010000132.1:0-6790 GCA_052388395.1 Gemmatimonadaceae bacterium
CTGGATCGCGCCGGATCGCCTCGCGATACGCGGCGGCGGCGCCAATGGTATCGGCGCGCATCAGAGTGATGTTGCCGCGAAAGACGTACATCGCCGATGAGCCAGGAAACAACTCCTCGTTGAGGCGCAGCAGTGCGAAGGCGTCGTCAAAACGGTTCGCGCGACCGAGTCGAAAGGCGGCGATGTTGAGCGTCGGCTCTCGGAAATCGTACGCGTCTCCCCCGTAGTACCGTTCACGTAAGCCGCGATAGGCGCGAATCGCCGAATCAGCACCCGCCGCCGTTGCCGCATCGACGATCAACTGGAAGAGTGGAACGGGACGGCTGACTCCGCGATGGCACGTCGAGCAGGTCACCTGCAATGCAGGGCCCGATCGACCTGGCAGCGAATCGAGCGTGTGGTTGATCGCCTGCACCATGCGCATCATCTCGCGCGCAACGACCTTGGTGCGTTTCTCATCGCTCACAAAGTCGAAGCGCTCCAGCGCTAGACCTTCTTCGCCAACATGACAGAACTGACAGCGCACTCCCAGACCTGCCGTGATGTTGCGCATCTGACCAATCACCTGGCTGACTGGTGTCGTGCGTGGAATGACACGCGTGTTCACGAGGGAGTCTGGGGGCCACCGTCCAGGAGGCTGCGCTGAGAGAACGTGAGAGAACAGCAGCAAGGCCAGGGCGCAATGGAAGGGCCGCATAACGACTCCCAGGCGAAAGTCACCTTCTACGATAACAGCGGTCGACTAACCACTTCGTTAGATCCGTACACAACGCTGACATGGCAGCGGGCTCACACAGCGGCCCGGCGCGGAACGATGGCGAGCAAAAGCATGGACGCGACGGCGGCCAGCGCCGCTGCCACTCCGAATGCCGTCGCTGCGCCACGCACATCCCACAAGATGCCAAAGAGCAACGACGCCGGAAAGGCGGCCAGGCCTAACGTGAAACTGAACCAGCCGAATGCGGTGCCGCGCAGCCGCTCGGGGACCAGGTCGGCGACAAATGCCTTCTCTACGCCTTCGGTGAGCCCGAAGTACAGCCCGTAGCCGAGAAAGAGCGCCCACGCGTGCCACGCTGTGCTTGCCTGCGCAAAGGCAAGATACACGACGGCGTACACCGCCCAACCGGCAATGATGAGGGGTCTCCGTCCGACGCGATCCGAAAGCGCTCCGCCCCGCAGGTTCGCCAGGGCCTTTACGACGTGGTGCGCGGCCCAGAGGAGCGGAATGTGCGCCGCGGCAACGCCTAACGCGGATGCGCGGAGGAGCAAGAACGCGTCGCTGGCGTTCCCTAACGAGAACAGGAGCAATACGGCGAGATACCTCCAGAACGCCATACCCAGTCCCCGGCGTGTATCCAGCCCGAGCTTCGCGGGTGAGCCCGTATTCCTCGCCGCCTCGCGCACACCAACAATCAGGATAGCCAGCGACAGCAGCGCAGGAATCGCCGCGAGCAAGAACACTGTGCGTAGCTCGACACCAAGCCATTGCAGCAGAATAAACGCGACGATCGGACCGATCACTGCACCCAGATGATCGCCGGCGCGGTGCAGGCCGAACGCGGCGCCGCGCTGCGACGACGTCACGGCATCGGCGATGAGCGCGTCCCGCGGCGACGTGCGGATACCTTTGCCGATGCGGTCGCTGACGCGTAAGGCACCCACCTGCCACGCGGTCTGTGCAAGGCCGATCAGCGGCCGCACGGCTGACGCGAGGGCGTAGCCGGCAACGACGAGCGGTTTGCGTCTCGTCAAGCGATCGGACCACGCCCCGCTCGCAAGCTTGAGCAGCGCAGAACCCGACTCAGCTGCTCCCTCAATCACGCCCAGCGCTGTGGCAGACGCGCCTAACACGCTCGATAGAAAAAGCGGTAAGAGCGGATAGATCATTTCGCTCGAGGCATCGGTGAGAAGGCTCACCGATGCGAGAGCGATCACGGTGCGCGGGAGCAGTGAGCGGGTCACAGTGCGGGTAATGTACGGTCGCCCCAGCTCGCGAGTATGTTGGCACCGTGGAAACCGCAGTCCGTACCCTTTATCAGCGCCTGGAGCCGGCACGCCTCCGGCTCGCACAACGCGCCGACGAGCTGCTCAGCTTGCAGATCGCGATCGCGGCCGTGGCTGCGCCAACTGGCGATGAAGGGGCGCGCGCCGCCTTCGTTGCGGCGCGACTTGGTGACACGCTGCCTAACGTGGAGATCGACTCCGCCGGCAACGTCGTCGGTCGCCTCGCCGCCGTGCCTGACGACGGCTCACCGGTCGTGGTCTGTGCTCACCTCGACACCGTCTTCCCACCGGGCACCGATCTCACCGTCACACGTGATGGGACGCGAGTGAGCGCGCCTGGCATCGCCGACAATGCGCGCGGACTGGCTGCGCTCATCGCCCTGGCCGAGGAGCTGAGTCGCGGCGGTGTGCGGCTCACGCGCCCCGTGGTTTTTGCGGCGACAACTGGCGAGGAGGGCGTCGGTGACCTGCGCGGGGCGCGGCACCTCTTCGCGACGCTGGGCGACGACATTCAAGCGGTGATCGCACTGGACGGGCCCGGTGACACGCGCATTGTGACTGAAGCGTTAGGCGTGCGTCGGCTGCGCGCGCGCATCCGCGGCCCGGGGGGCCACAGCTGGGGAGCGTTCGGCGTGGTGAACCCCGTGCACGTCGCGGCAGCGATCATCGTGGAGCTCGCGGCGCTCAAACTGCCCCTGGAGCCGAGGGTTACCGTGAGCGTAAACCGCATCGGCGGCGGCTCGTCCATCAATGCCATACCGGAGGAGGCCTGGCTCGAAGTGGAAGTGCGCTCGGTGCGCGCCGCCGAGTTGGAGCGCTGGGAGATGGCCGTGGACGCGCGCATGCGCCACGCGGTAGAGCGAGCGAACGCCGGGCGGATCACCGGGACGTTGCCGCTCACGCTAACCAGCGAGCGAATCGGTCAACGACCATCTGGGTCGATGGACTCCGGCCATCCGCTCGTCATGACGGCGCGCGAAGCGACGCTGGCCATCGGTCGTGTCGCGGAGCTCGCCGCGGCCTCGACCGACGCGAACGTGCCAATGAGCCGCGGCGTGCCTGCCATCGCTATCGGTGCCGGAGGACGCGGTGGCGACACGCATACCCTGCGCGAATGGTACGATCACGACGAGTCCTCGTTAGGACTGGCGCGCGCCCTAACGATCGTCGCCGTCGCCGCTACGATTTGATTCGAGCCAGCCGTTCGGCGACGAGACGTGCGTCGCGGCGGATGTTGGAGAGGCCGCCGGTGCTATCGTAGTTGTGTCCCACGAAGAAGAGACCTTCCTGATCCGCGCTCGTTATGCGATCCGTTCGAGCGGCAAAGCCCTTTGCATCAGTGCGAACACTGGCAGCGAGTGGCGCCAATGCTGCTCCAAAGCCAGTGGCGAGTATCACGACATCGAACGACTCCCCTGTACCATCGGAGAAGTGCGCGCCTGACTCGGTGAGCTCGGCGATGCCGGCGAGTTTCACGCGGACACGTCCTTCGCGAATGGCATCAACGAGATGAAACCCGATGAGCGGGATCGCATCGAGCGGTGAGTGAGCCGGACGCGGGAACACCGGAGGGCCACGACGACGCACTATCGCGCGCCTAACGGCTTCTATCACGACCTCGCGCGCGTTGCGCGGGAGCCAGCGCATGACGTAGGCGAGGTATTGGATCGGGATTCCGCCGAGTGCGAGCGGAACGACATTCGCGCCTGAACGAACGGCGACAGTGACGTGTGCGCCGGCGCGTGCCAGCTCGGCGCCAATCTCTCCCCCGGAGTTCCCGACGCCGACAACGAGCACGCGCTGGCCAACAAACTCGTTAGGTCGCTTGTACTCGACGCTATGCATCACGCGGCCGCGGAATCGGCCACTCCCGGCGAGTGTTGGCCATTTGGGATTGGCGATAATCCCTGTCGCCATGACCAGCGCTGACCCCTCGTGCGTCTCGCCCGCCGTCGTCGCAACGTGCCAGCGTCCGTTATGGCGCTCGGCGCGCCTCACATCTTGTCCAACCTGGACCGCCACCGAAAAGCGTCGCGCATATGCGCGCAGGTAGGCAATAAAGTCGTCGCGCGACGGGAAGAGCGGAACTCCGGAAGGGAAGCGCGCTCCGGGCAGGTGCGAGAGGTGCTTTCCAGTGTGGAGCCGGAGCGAATCGTACAACTGCTGCCAGGAGTATCCTAACGAGTCGCCACGCTCGAGTAGCTTGTAGGAGATGCCTCGGCGACTCAGCGAGGCCGCTGTGGCTAACCCTGCCGGCCCTGCCCCGACAATGATCACCACAGCCTATCCCCTATCCCCTATCCCCTATCAACTATCCCCCTATCCCCCGTACTTCCGAGTGATCTGCGATCGTCGCTTCGCCGTTGAACCCTTCCACGATCGCCGCCTCGCCAATGAGCGAATTCTTGAGCGTCGACCGTTTGATCATGGCACCGGCACCGACGATCGTGTCGCGCAGCGTCGACCCAACAACTACGCTGCCAGCGCCGAGAGTCACGTTCGGGCCTATTGCCGAACTACTGACCTGGACCCCTTCCTCGATGTGCACAGGATTGATGACAGTCACATCGGCGCCTATCTGCGGCGGTCTGCGCCCCTTCCGTTCAATCATCACGCGATTCGTTTCCAGCAGCGTGTCGAGCTTCCCTGCATCATACCATCCTGCCACGTCGATCACTTTGATGCGCGCCCCTTTGTCGATCATGTACTGGAAGGCATCGGTCAGGAAATATTCGCCCTGATTCTTGGGTTGCTGCAGCACCCAGTCGATCCCTTCGTAGAGCAACGTCCAGTTCTTCACATAGTAGAGGCCGATGTTCGCCCGCTTGGAGATCGCTGTCTTCGGCTTCTCCACGATCTTGGTCATGTTCCCGTTAGGGTCCGTCACAACGACGCCGAAGCGTTGGTAGTCCTCGACTTCTTTCGTCCAGATAATACCATCCGCGTCAGCACGATTAACAACCGTGAGGTCAGCATCGAAGATTGTGTCAACAAAGATTATGAGCACCGGCTCGTCCACCCATTGCTGGGCGAGCTTCACGGCGCCGGCGGTACCATCCTGTACGGCCTGTTCGACGAAGACCGAGGGGAAGTCATACTCCGCGCGCACATACGCTTCGACCTTCTCTTTGAGATGGCCGGTGATGTAGATAATCTGCGAGACGTTGCCTAACGCTTTGAGATCATCCAGGATGTACGCCATGACGGGTTTTCCCGCCACCTTGAGCATGGGCTTCGGCGTGATGTGCGTGTGCGGCCGGAGGCGGGTTCCCTTCCCCGCGAGCGGAATGATCACTTTCATGGCGCGCTGGTCCCCTCTCGCCCGTAGCGGTCCTTGAGCCTAACGACGTCGTCCAGGTCCGCTGTCGACGTCTCCAAAATGTCGCAATCGGTCACGGCCTCCATGTAATGCACCGTCCCGGGGGTAATACGATAGGCGTGCCCGACAGTGAGCCGCACGTCCTGCATCTCACCACTTGCGTCGCGCACCCAGTACCTGAGGTCGCCCGCCAGGAGATAGACCGTTTCGTCCTTGCGCGTGTGGTATTGCACCGAAAGCGCGTGCCCCGCCGTGATATGCAGGATCTTTCCAACGTACCGGTCCGTGTGTGCCCAAATCTTCTCCCACCCCCACGGTTTGGGGACGTGGGTCACGTCGACGGGACCGCTCACGCGTTAGGTCGACGTCGACAGGATCCGCTGCCGCAGCGCCCCCAACCGGCGCTTCACCGAGCCATCGAGCACGGTGTCGCCGACCCGCACGACAACCCCACCGATGATCGCAGGATTCGTCGTTAGGTGAGGCACTACGACTTTGCCGAAGGCACGCGACAGCTCCTTCTCGATCGCTCGGAGCTCCGCGGCGCTCGGCTCCTTCGCGACGGTGACACGCGCGTGAATGCGCCCCTGCTCGGCATCCACGAGATTCCCGTATTCGACGGCGATTTGGGGAATGAGCATCTGGCGCCGATTGTCCACCAGCTTCTGAATGAAGCGCAGCATGAGCCGCGGCATGTTATCCGCGAACGCCTTACCGAGGACTTGGTTCTTCTCCGACGCTGAGATTTGCGGCGCTTCGAGAAAGCGGCGCATCTTTGGATCACTCGTCGCAGCTTCCGCAAAGGCGTGCATGATGTGCCCCCATCCCTCGAGGTCGTCCGCCTTACGAGCGAGCGCGAGCAGCGCCTCAGCGTAGTTCCGTGCGATGGTGGTGTCGCGCATCAGCGTTTCGGCTGTGCCGGAATAGAGCCCAGGAAGCTTTCAACCAACTGGCGATTCGCGCCGCTGTCGAGATTCTTCTCGATCACCTTGCTGGCGCCGGCGATCGCGAGGTCGACTGCCTCGCGACGCAGCTCTGCAATCGCACGAACTTTCTCTTGCTCGATATCGCGTTTGGCGCGTTCCAGCAACTCCTGCTGTTGCAAGCGAGTCGCTTCGAGCATCTCCGCCTTCATCTTCTCGGCCGTTATGCGGCCCTCGGCGATGAAGCGCTGCGCTTCACCGCGCGCGGCGTCGAGTTGCCGTTGATGCTCCTCGAGCAGTTTCGCGGCCTCTTCGCGGTCGCGGCGCGCCTCATCGAGCGCGCGCTGCAGCGACTGTTCGCGGGCCTCGACCGCGGCAAGCAACGGCTTGTAGGCAAATTTGCCTAACAAGAGGATGAGAGCAATGAAGATGAGCAGCGTCCAGAACATGAGGCCGCCCGCCGGCGACAACAGGTTGGGCGGTGCCTCGTGCTCCTGCGCGATTGCGAGCGCCGGAGCGAGAACGGTCAGCAGCGTTGTGGCAG
>JBQTIF010000133.1:0-20779 GCA_052388395.1 Gemmatimonadaceae bacterium
TACGCCGAGGAGCGACAATGTCCGCGGTGAGAACCAACCTAACGAGTCCACCTTAGCGCGCACGATGATAGCAAGTGATGGCCCCGCGGTCGGCGCCTTCGTCGCCAACGACCAGCACGGAGTCGCCAAGGAACGTCACCCCTTCGGGTTGCGGGTGGAGCTGCCGACGCAGCGGTCGCGTGGCGAGTAGCGATCCCTTTGCGGTCACTTCGATCAGCGCCCGCTCCGGTCCGGCAACGAGGACGTAGTTCCCCGTGCGTGCATGGCGCTCGATGGCCGATGTGTGAAAGCCCTTGTTGCCGGACCGTTGGAGCACGTCGCGTAGGGAGATCGTTAGGCTCGGTGGAATGGCGGGTGCCGCGCGGTCCAATGACCAGCGCAGGACGGTGATTTGCGCCCGCAGTTCGGGCCGAGCAGTCCGCTTGCAGCCTGCGAGGAGCACGCGATCGCCCGGCTCATAGGCGAGTCCTTCTACCTCGCACACTTTGCCGAATCCTGTGTCGCGGACAGTGAACGGCGCGGCCGCACCGTCGGCGCCCTCACGAAACTCGTAGAGCTGACCGCTGCTCGTGATCAGAAAGAAACGCTCGCCCGCGATCGCGATCCCCTCGAAGTCGCCGCGCAGTGGAGGTTTGCCTAACGCGAACGCCTTGATCACCTTTGCGGCGCAAGCGTCGATCTGCGCAACCACTGCACGCTCGTCTCCGTGCGCGAAAACACGCCCGTCTGACGCGACGGCGAGACCAGAGATCTCCTGCAGAGCACGGGGGAGCTTGGCCTGCACTGCCTCCTGCTCGCGGAAATCGAACTGATCGAGCACAGCGCTTCCCTGCATTGTCGCGCCCGATGGGGCCAGCGTCGCCGCAGCCAATGCGAACACGGCAACGACGCGCATGAGGGAGCGTCCATTTTGGACGCTCATACAGCAACCTCGTGATGTGCCGCCGCCGCCTCCTCAGCGAAGCGCGCCTGTGCACTGGTACCGTCGCGAGCCGTTACGCGGCGTCGCGTATAGGAGCCGTCACCGTTGAGCAGCCACGCGGTCGCATCGCGTAGCTCCGTCTCGAGAATCGCATCAAGGCGCGCGCGATCGTCCGCGGCGCTGATGGGCACCAGCACCTCCACTCGACGTCGCAAGTTTCGCGGGCGCAGGTCTGCCGAACCGATGAAGTACTCCGCTTCACCAGCGTTGTCGAAGGCGAAGATGCGCGCATGCTCCAGGTAGCGCCCCAAGAGACTCACGACTCGGATGCGCTCGGAGATCCCTGGCAGACCAGGGGCAAGCGTACAGATGCCGCGGACGATCAGATCGACTGTCACGCCATCCATGGATGCGCGATACAGCGCCTGCACGACGTCGGAGTCGGCGAGACCATTGACCTTGAGCCGGATGCGCGCCGGGCGTCCCGCGCGAGCATGCTCGGCTTCACGCTCGATGCGCGCGAGAAGCGCCGGCAAAAGCTCGTTAGGCGCAACTAGACACGCGCGATAACGGACAGCAGCTGGCACCGAGCTGCCGGTGAGCATGTTGAACAAGTCCGTCACGTCATCGCATATCTGCTCGCGCGTCGTGAGCACGCCAAGGTCCGTGTACACGCGCGCCGTAGCGGCGTTGTAGTTACCGGTTCCTATATGCGCATACCGACGCGGACCGTTGCTCTCGCTGCGCACGACGAGCGCGATCTTCGAATGGTTCTTGTAGCCGGGGAGCCCGTGAACCACGTGCGCCCCTGCGGACTCCAACGCCTTCATCCAGTGAACGTTGCGCTCCTCGTCGAAACGAGCCTTCAATTCGACGAAGACTGTAACGTCCTTCCCAGCCTTGGCCGCTCGAATCAATGCGTCGACGATCGGAGAGCGTGCCCCCGCTCGGTATAACGCGACCTTGATCGCGGCGACGTCGGGATCATCTGCCGCATCTTCGAAGAAGCGCACGACGCTCGCGGCAAAATCGTCGTATGGGTGATGCAGCAACACATCTCGGTCGCGTAGCGTCTCCCACAGCGATAGGTCTTCGGCAAATGCGCGGCGTGTCCGCGCGGGCGCAAAGGTGAGCCCGGGGAGCGGCAGGTCGGCGAGCTGGCGCAACCCTTCCAGATCCATGAGACCGGGAATGCCGAAGACATCGTTCGCGCCAAAGCCTTCCGGCCGCGCCCCCGGCTCGAGCTGTAGCTCACGCAGCAACAGCTCACGTGTCGCGTTAGGCATCCCTGCTTCGACTTCGATCCGTACGATTGGTTGATGCCGCCGTTGCTGCGTGCGTTCCTGCACCGCTTGCGCGAGGTTGCCGGCTCGTTGTTCGTCGACGCCGAGGTCGGCGTACCGCGTCACGCGGAAGAGATGCGCCTGTTCGACGCGCCGTCCCGGATACATGAGTGGCAGCGCTTGCCGGATGACCTCTTCGACCGGCACGAGGTCCGTCGTCGTAGCGAGCGGAACGAAGCGCGGGAGCGTCGCTGGCACCGCGAGCTCGGCGAGCTGCTGCGGTCCGCTGGCGTTCCCCTCTCGCAGCATGACTGCGAAGCAGAGGCCGCGATCGGCCACGATGGGCAGTGAATGTCCCGGCGTCGCGGTAACAGCCCGCGGCGTGAGGTACGGGAAGATCGTCGATCTGAAGTAGCCGCGCAGGAACTCACGTTCGGCCTCGGTCAGCTGCGCGGCTGCTCGCAGCCGCACGCCATGCGTCGCCAGTGCGCGTATGCAAACATCGGCGCAGGCGGATTGCCTAACGAGCAGCGCACGCGTCTGCTGCGCCACCTGTGCCAATCGCGGGTCCGCAGGCCGCGCACCGTCCGATTCGTCGGCCACCTCCTGACCGGCGAACTTGAGGCCGCCGACGCGGACGGCGAAAAACTCGTCGAGATTCGACGCGACGATCGCGAGGTAGCGCACGCGTTCGAGGAGAGGGAGCGACTCGTCCTCGGCAAGCGCCAGCACGCGCTCGTTGAACGACAGCAGGCTCACTTCAGAGTCGAGGAGTGGACCGGCAGCACCTTGCCTAACGAGCCGTGGCGTCGCCGTCGTCGACGCCGTGCGTCGCTTCTGCGCGCGTGCCTCCAGCGTCCCTGCCGACGGCAACGCGACGAGGCGCGGTAGGAGCTCCGAGCGGGAGAGTAACACGAGCGCTGCGAGTGTGCCGGCGTCTTGTATCTGCGGCGTGCCGATGCGCGCCAGCATGTCCTCGATGGGAACCCACGTCAGCGCGGGATCGCGCCCCCTGGTCTTCCCTCGGTCGACGCGTGTGCAGATCCACACTTCCAGAGATTTCACGCGACCTTCGCCAGGCGTGGTACTCAGGAGCTTGAGCTCGCCGACGCTGCTGCCCAGCGTGCGCCGCATCAGCTGACGGCACGCCTCTTCGCCGCTCCCCTCGGCTAGCGGTAGGCGCCAGCGCGTTCCATCGCGCAGGGCGGCGATGTACTCGCCATCAAAAGCAGCGACAGCTATCCAGCGGCCTCCTCCGACGCGTCGTGCTAATGCTTCGCTTTCGAGCGCGCTGCGTATCTGCTCGCCACGCTCGCGGCGCTCATGCGTGACTGTGCGGAGTCCGTAGAATTCGCTGATCGCGCGCGTGAGCTGCTCGGCGCTTGGGCGCCCTCGGCGAAGTGTGCGCAGCGCGACCTCGTGGAAAGAACGTGCAATCGCGGCTGTGCGCACCGTCACGATGGCGTATTCCAACTCGAAGCGCGCCGGTCGCCAGCGACCGGCCGACGCGATGCGTATTTGCCGCTCGATTTCCAGCTCGAGGTGGGGGCCTAACGACGCCGGGTTCACAATCGAGCGCAACAGGCGCGTTGCGTCGTTGGTGCTACTTAGCGCGGCAGCCGCATCGCCCGCCGGCACATCGCTATCGGCTCGTGTAACGACTGATTGCCCGTCGCGCTCTGTGACGACCGCGACTGTCAGCTCATGTTTGTCGTCGGATTCGTGCCTAACGCGGCATATCGCGCCGCGTCGGCGCAACGCCAGTTCCGCCGTATCGTAGTAGACGTCGCGCAGAAAGCTGCGCGACGTCGGGCCAGCGCGAAGACCGAGCGGTAACGGCTCTATCGCGAGTCGCTTGAGCGCGTCGGCCGTGGGAACGTCCCAGCAGGCGCCGGCGCCATCCAGGTTCATCGCGCCACCTCGGTCAGCGGAGCTCTGCGCCGGCGATCTGCGCCTCCGAACGGACCGCGTCCAGCAGCTCGCTGCGCTCAGCGCGATGCACGCTTACACGATACTTCAGCGTGGACAGCTCGCCGTCTCCCGGGACGATGCCAACGAGGCGCCAGCGGCGCGTGCGATTGCGCAGCACCGCTTCCACGAGCGGGCGGCTTTCGTCCGGCGTCGCAGTCTGAATTCTCAGAGACGCGTTCACGTGCTGCTTGGGTCCGGCGGCGCGGTGCTCCATTGACAGGTTCAGCTGACGGCGCCACTCACGTGCGGCTGATGCAAACGCCTCCTCCCCGTCACCGCCATTTGAGGCAGCGCGCTGCTCGTTAGGTTCGCGCGGGTGGAGGACTTTGGGGAGGCGCATCAGTCTCCAGACACCGCCGCGAATTCCCGGCGTCGGCCGACGCGCAAAGTCGAGCCACCAGAGGACCAGCACGCAGGTGTTGAATACAAGTGACGTCAGCAGCCCGACGGTCAGGGCACTCATGGCTGCGGAGATGCCAATGGCCACGGAAATAAAGATGTAGACGCCGTCTTTCACGTCGTCGAGCGCGTTACGAAAGCGCAGTACCGCGACGATTCCGGCGAGGCTGAACGCGAGCGCCAGACTGTTCTGGATCAGCGCCACCATCCCCGCGACTGCCACCGGCAGTAAGACGAGGATGTGCACCATCGACTGCGCGAAGCCGCGGCGGCGCCGCGTGAGCGAGTAGGACCAGGCGACCGGGAGCGACGTGACCAGTGCGCCGGCAAGTACGACGAGGGTGCTCCTGCTTTGCTCCAGGATCGAATCGGCTGTTATGGCGCGGGCTACCGTGTCGCTGAGGGCCTGTGTGATCGTCGCGGCAGAACCTGTCCCTGCCCCGACGGCGAGGTCACCGAGAGATGTCCCCGCGAACAATTGGCGAATCGAGGCGGAGAAACGCCACGTCAGCGCGATCGCCAGGGCGAGCGCCGCGTAATACGCCACGATCGCCAGCAACCGCTTGGCGGCCAGGGACAGACCGCCCGTGCCAGATGTGAGTTCCGAACGACGACCCATGCGTTAGGCTCCTTGCGCGACCGTACAGCGCAGGCGTGGAAGCGGCGGCAGACCGCGCGCGCTATCTATATAGCGAGCGCCGCTTCAATTGCGCGGGTGTTGCCGAGGACCTCCTGCAACGCGCGGAGCCGCCCATCGCGCACAAATCTGTCGCGCCCTAGTCGGCCAAACGATACAGCGGGGGCCACGACCGGGCCAGAGCCTGCGCCCCGCGCTAGCCGCGAGCGCTACGCCGGCGAAACGCCCAGAATGCCGCCACTCCGGCGGCCAGTTGTAAGGCGCCTAACGCCGATGTTCGCGGCGACGATACAATCGCGCTGAGAATCCCTACAACGGCCGATGCCACGAAAAATGCCGGCATCCACGGGTAGCCCAACACACGGTAGGGACGTTTTGCAGCCGGCATCTTCCGTCGCAGCGCAAAAACGGCGGCTGCGCCCAGCCCGAAGAAAATCCAGTCGGCGAAAACGCCCCCGCTCAGCAGCGCGCCCAAATCGCCGCGTGTGAACGCCAGGAGCACGAGTGCCCAGAGCGTCATGATCACGATCGCCACGTGCGGCGATCCGAAGCGTGAGTGCACGCGGCCGGCGGCCGCGAAAAAGACGCGCTCCACGGCCATCGCGTAGATGATGCGCGAGTTAGCGAGCAGCACAACGCTCACGAAGCCAAGCACCGATAACATCGCCGCTACGCTGATCAGCGGAGCGCCGGCTGGACCGATCATGCGCGATGCGGCGCCTGCCGCCACCGCGCCGCTTGCCGCCAGCCCATCCCTGCCTAACGCTTTCAAATATACGGCGTTGGCGCCGAGGTAGATGGCGACGACGATTCCGATACCGATCGCCAGCGCGCGCGGAATAATGCGTGCCGGGTCTTTGATCTCCCCGGCAACCATGTTCATCTGCTGCCAGCCGCCGACTGTGAACAGCACCGCGGTGAATGCGGCGGCGAAGCCACTCACGAGCGGGGCACGCGGAGCAAGTGCGTTAGGCACCGGCGGCGGAGCGCCGAGCTTCGCCCACAGAACAAAGCCGCCGACGATGAGGGACCCGATGGCAACGATCTTGGTGACAGTGAGAACGTTCTGGGCCGTCGCTCCAGGCTTGATGCCGAGGTAGTTGATCACCGCCGTCAGTGCGATTGCTACGGCGGCGGTACCCAGCGGACCGCCCACAGGGGCCAGATCCACAAAGCGTGAGAGGTAGCCCGCAAATCCCATTGCCACAGCCGCGAGGGCACCCGTTGCGATACTGAGCAACACCATCCAGCCGTACAGGAACGCCGCGAGCGGACCGAAACCATGCCGCAAATACACGTACGGGCCGCCGGCTTGCGGCAGCATGGCGCCGAGCTCCGCATATGTGAGCGCCCCGGCGAATGCCAGCACGCCGCCTAACGCCCATACGAGCAGGATCCACTGGCCGCTCGGTAGCGCCCGCGCGACTTCCCCCGGGGTGAAGAAGATGCCGCTGCCGATGATCCCGCCGACGACGAGCAGCGCCGCCGTAAACAGACCGAGCTCGCGGCGAAGCCCGCCGTTAGGCGCCGTCACACGACGATGAGCTCGCGCTGGTACTCGCTCGGTGTGATGAGCAACGCGCCAGCCGGCGCACCTGCGACGATCGCGTTCACCTCGCTGCGCAAACCGACCTCACCACGGAAATACACCCCGGGTTCGATTGAAAAGGCCACGCCTGGAAGAAGCAGGCGCTCCTCGCGCGTCTCGAGGTTGTCCAGGTTCGGCCCGGCGCCGTGCAACTCCCGCGCATCGATCGAATGCCCAGTGCGGTGCGTGAACTGCTCGGCTATCCCGCGCTGCCTCAGCACGCCGCGCGCGATGTCGTCTACAGCGGCGCCTTTGAGCGCAGTACCGGCGCGTGTTTGCGCGCGCACGAAGTCAATCGCCGCGTCCCGCGCGTCGCGAACATCCTTCCAGAGCTGGGCCACGCGGTCGCTCGGGTCGCCCAGCGTCCCCATCCAGCACTGATCCGCCCATATGCCGCCGTCCTCATGCGCGAAGAGGTCGATCAGCAGCGTGCTGCCTAACGTGATCGGCTCGGAGCGGTCAGCGCTCGGCTCATAGTGCGGGTCTGCAGCGTTGGCATTGACCGAAACACTTGGACCATGATCAGTCGTGAGAGCGACACGCGCGAATGCGTCGTGAATCCAGCGGAAGATTTCGTACTCCGTGGCCGGGTTGCCGCTGCGCGCGCGCGCTCCCGCCACGCGCATCGCTTCATGCGCGATTCTCGCGATCGCTTCCGCGGCGCGCCTGTGCGCGGCGATTTGATCGGCATCGAGCGTCGCATGAAAGAGGGAAACGAGTTCTCCTGAGCTAACGACATCTTTCGCCGTCGCACGTACCATGTCCACCACGCCCGCAGGAACGCGATCGAGGACAGGGACCGCGTCGCCAGGAGAGTATTCCATCGCGACGATCTTGTCGTGAGTGAGGTCGCGGACGAGCTGCTCCAGCTCGCGCCAACCACTGTACTCTTGCTTGCGCCACTCGTTAGGCCACCGCTGCAGGGGACCCGGCTCGATGCGGTGCACGAGCGCCGTGGGCATCCCGCCCCCCTCCAGCGGGATGAAGCCGAAAATGCGCCGAGTCTGGAGACCTTCCAGCCCGAGCATACTCTGCGCGATTGGATTGCAGCCGCGGAAATCGTAGAGCAGCCAACCGTGCAGACCAAGCTCCGCAATCGCGCGCTGCACGCGCGGTAACGTCGCGGGCGTCACCATGCGGGTTCTTTTACGAGCGCGGGAGTGGCCGCCACTCGGCGCGCCAACGGCATGCCCCTTCCCCGCGCGACTCGCAGCGCACGTGCTCCACTACGCCGCCGCTATTAACGAAGAGGCGCAGCAACTCGCGCAGCCCTGCTTCATAGTAGGCGCACCCCGAACCGCGCGGCGCGGAATCAACAGTGACCGATGTACCAACCTCGAGGTAGATCGACGACCCAGAACGAGTCACTTCGCCGTTGAAGTACCGATCTGCCAAGCGGCGTACATGGCGCGTGGTGATCGACTTCTTGAAAAGATTCGGCAATAGCCAAATCATGCGGCGCGGCACTGCTCCAACGGTCCGATAGGCTTCGCCCGCTAGGATCTTTCCAGCCTGACGAAATACGGCCTCCGCATCCGGCCGTCGTCCAATCAGCTTCGCAAGAGCAGCGGCTTCATCATGCGCGGTTCGTTGATTCCGTCGCACCGCGTCGCTGTATCTCTTGATTTGGTTGTAGACCGTTTCGGAGAGGCCGAGTCGCTTGTTGCGTAGCTCGCCGACAAGCTCAATTTCAGCTTCGAATTCTTCGATCGGCGAGTCGACAGTCCGAACCGCCTCGAGAAATGACAGGGGAAGCAGCGCGTCGACGGAGGCGGACGTGGTCATGGAGGGAGCCAAACGAGGAGCGAAGGTAAGTGACACAAGTCACACCTTCAAGCACCTGCGTCACTGTCTGCCTGTGCGATGACGGCGCGCGTGATACTTGGATTCGCAGCAGCAGCTTTGATCGTTGCGTTGGCGCGAAAACGCGCCCTGTTGAGTACGAGCGGGGCGCTGGCTGCGATGGCGTTGGGGACGCTCGCGGTGAGTGTTAGCCTGCGATGGGGCGCTCTGTTGGTTGCGTATTTTGCCGGCGCGACCGCCCTATCGGCGTGGAAGCGTAGTGAGAAGGCAGCGCGAACTGCAGCTATCCTCGAGAAGCGCGGCGCGCGCGACGCATGGCAGGTCCTGGCTAACGGAGGCGTGTTCGTAGCCACAGCGTTTGTAGCTAGCGTATCTGGCGCGCACGTCGCAGTCACCGCCGCGCTTGGCGCGCTTGCGGCGTCGATGGCGGACACAGCAGCGACTGAAGTAGGAAGTGCGATCGGTGGCGAACCGCGTTCAATTGTATCAGGTCAAAAAGTCTCCGCTGGCCTGTCCGGAGGTGTGACGCTCAACGGTTCGCTCGCCATGCTTGGCGGGAGCGCAGCGATCGGGACGTTCGCGGTGTTGCTGGGGTTTGGCTCACGAGCTGGATGGGCCGCGTTCGCTGGCGGGATCGCGGGAGCGTTGGCAGACTCCTTGCTCGGTGCAGTGTTGCAGGAGCGGCGGCGATGTGCCGCATGCGGGTCGTTGACGGAGCGGCGCCAGCACAACTGCCGCGCGGTAGCGGTGCCGACGGCGCTGGTGGGCGGCGTTCAAGGCTTCGACAATGACCTGGTGAACCTAACGAGCACCGCGATCGGTGCCGTCGTTGCAGGTGTCTTGAGTCGTGGAGGTTTCTGATGCGACGCTTTCGTATTTTCTCGCTCGCGGTCCTTGGACTGGCCGCGTTAGGCGCGTGTGAAGCGGACGGTGGAATAGCCGGTCCCAATCGCGGCGCTCCCTTTGTCTTCGGCGGCCCATCGGCGACCGTTGCCGACACCGCTGTCGTCGGCACCTGGAGCCGATCCGTGAATTCGATCGATGCTGCAGGGAACGTGCGGATCATCGAAACGGTGTGGACGTTCAATGCCGACGGCAGTGCGTTGCGCTCGACGATCATTCGCGATGCCTTGGGCGGCGTGCTCGATCGTCAGGACGCGCTGGCGCGGTGGACGGTGCGGGCGGATCAGCTGCTGGTCGACTTCACGGCGCCAATCACGGGGCGAGTTCCGATGCCTTTCCAGCGGCAGGGTGAGACCCTGATTCTGAGCGGTCAGACGTTCGTGCGTCTCGTTTGATGACCGACTGCGACGTCATCGTTGTCGGCGGCGGCCCTGCCGGCGCCGCGACGGCGACGTTCCTGGCTGGTGAGGGAGTTCACGTCACGGTAATCGATCGGGCGCACTTTCCGCGTCCGAAGCCGTGCGCCGAGTATCTGAGTCCGCAGGCGAGCCGCCTACTCGCCGCGTTAGGCGTGCTCGATCGCGTGACGCAGCAGGCGGTCGCATTGACCGGGATGGAGGTGCGCGCACCGAGCGGAGCGCGGATAGTCGGCGATTTCTCCGCGGTCCGTGGATTCCGGCCGTACAGTCCGCATGGCTTGGCGATTCCGCGAGTGATTCTGGATGGCCTGCTTCTGCAGCGCGCTCGTGAGTCCGGCGCGACCGTCGTGGAAGGAGAGCGCGTCAGCGACCTGGTGCGGGACCGTTCCGGGGCTGTATGCGGTGTCGCGTCGTTAGGCTCAGACGGCCAGCCGCGCACGCGGCACGCGCGGCTGGTGATCGGCGCCGACGGGCTGCGTTCAATCATAGCGCGGCGCGCCAGACTGGCGCGCCAACTCCCGTGGCCGCGACGGCTCGCGTTCGTGGCGCACTATCGCGCCGTCGCCGGGGTCGGTTCGCGCGGAGAAATGCTCGTCGGCCGTGACGGCTACATGGGGCTCGCGGCCGTGGGAAATGCCGGCGAGAGAGTGAACGTTTCTGTGGTTATGGATCACGCTGCATTTACGCGCATGGCGTCAAAAGGAAGTGCCGACGTTATCCCCACGTGGATCGAACGCCACCCTGAAATCGCTGCCCGTTTTACCAGCGCGCAGCGCCTAACGCCGATCCAGAGCACGGGACCGTTTGCCGCACGGGTCCGGCGCGCGTGGCTCCCCGGACTAGCGCTCGTGGGCGACGCCGCCGATTTTTTCGATCCCTTCACTGGTGAAGGAATATACAGTGCACTGCTCGGCGGTGAGTCGCTTGCACACCATGGCGTGCGCGCGTTGCGTGAAGCGCGCACGGCGCCGTTGCGCGACTACGACCGCTGGCGCCGCGCGGAATTCGCGGCGAAGTGGCGTGTGGAATGGCTGATCGCTGGAGCCGTCGCGCGGCCGTGGCTGCTGGAGCGCGCGGCACGTGCTTTTGCTGCGCGACCGGCGTTGGCACATCTCCTTGTCGGCGTCACGGGGGACTTCGTTCCCGCGCGCGCGGTGCTGCGCACCTCGTACATCGTGCAGTTGTTGCTCGCTGCTTTTGCGCGTGCGTCGGTGCCGGTGGCTGACGTCACGCACGCATGAGCCTTGATCGCGATGCCTTTCGCAGTGTACTCGGTCGCTTCGCGTCCGGGATTACTGTGGTGACGACGTGCACCGATGATGGCAACGATCACGGCATGACCGTGTCGGCGTTCTGTTCCGTCAGCCTAACGCCTCCGTTGGTTCTGATCTGTGTCGCGCAAAACGCGGAGATATATCGCGTGCTGCAGGACGTCGCGCATTTCACGGTGAACATCCTCGCGTCACATCAGGAAGCGTTGTCACGGCGTTTCGCCGACCTCGACGCCGCGCAGCGCTTCGAAGGGGTCGGATTCCGCCGCGGCAAATTCGGCGCGCCGGTCTTGCACGACGTTCTGGCGTACATCGAGTGCCGCGTCCATGAGCGCCGCGATGCTGGTGATCATGGGATCGTGATCGGCGAAGTGCTTCACGCGGCGGCGCGCGACGATCGCCCGTTGCTGTACTATCGCGGCGGCTACGCCCGGCTGGAGCGCTGACGTGGCCGGCCGATTCGACGCGCGGCGCGAGGATGGTGTCGAAGTGACAGACGACGTCAACGCCAGCGAGGCCGAAGTGGTGGTGACGCTGCGCGAGATCCGCCGCGCCAACACGTTCCTCGGCGGAACACGCATCGTCGTGAGCGAAGCACTACGCCTAACAAGTCGCAGCCGCGGTCCGCTCACTGTGCTCGATGTCGGCTCCGGTACCGGCGACGTCGCGAGCAGCGTCGCGCGGGCTCTGGCGCATCGCGGCGTAGCTGCGAGAACGATCGCCGTCGAACAATCGTTCATCCTTGGCGCCATTCCGCGACCGGACACTGACGACGTGCTTGCCGGCGACGCGCTGGCGCTTCCCATCCGAGATCGCGGCGTCGACGTAGCTCTCTGTTCCCAGGTGCTGCATCACTTCGGTGACCAAAAGGCGCGCATTCTCATCGCAGAGCTGGATCGCGTGGCTCGCATCGGCGTCGTCATCGGCGACTTGGAACGCGATGCGGTGGCGGCGTTTTTGTTTCGTGCCGTCGCGCCGGCGCTGCGATTGCATCCCGTCACCGTGCGCGACGGACTCCTTTCCATCGAGCGTGGCTTCTCCGGACCGGAGCTGCGCGCGCTCGTGCGCTCCGCGGTGCCGCGCGAGGTCGTCGTGCGGCGACGCTTTCCATTTCGACTTACTGCCAGCTGGACTGTCAATTGAGGATGCGCTCGTGACGTCATCGCAGTCGTTTCGTTCGCCGTACGAATTGGGTCCGCTCCCAGTCGGGCGTGCCATGGAGACGGTGGATCAACAGCTCGTGCGGTCGAGCGTTCGTCGCATCTTCGAACTGGCGCGCAACGTGGCAGAGTGGCCCGCTTATCTCGATCACTATCGATTCGTTAGGTTCCGCGAGCGCGCGCGCGACGGCGGTGGGCTCGTCGAGATGTCTGCGAACCGCCCGTTTGGCATGCTCAATTGGCCGACGTGGTGGCTGTCCGAGATGAGCGTCGACGAACAGACGCCGGCCATTCGCTTCCGGCATGTCGGCGGCGTCACTCGAGGGATGGATGTGGAATGGCAGTTCACGCGGCGCAACGACTATGCGCAGGTGCGCATTGTCCACGTGTGGGACGGCCCGCGCTGGCCGCTCATCGGCATCTTCGCCGCGCGACAGGTGATCGGACCGGTGTTCATCCACGGGATCGCGAGCCGCACCCTTGCCGGGTTGTCGGCTGTGGCTGAACGCGAGGCGGCCGGACCGAGCTCCGGCCGCACGGGAGCTGCCTAACGATGCGTCGACGCGTTGTAGTGAGCGGCATCGGCGCGCTGACGCCAATCGGCCTCGGCCGCGAAGGACTCTGGCAGGGTTTGCGCGCGCAGCGGTCGGCGGTGGGGACTGTGACGCGTTTCGACCCTTCGCTTTTCCGTTCGCATAACGCGGCGGAGGTGAAGGATTTCGTCCCGACGGACCACCTGGAGCAGCGCCGCGCGAGACGGCTGGATCGCTTCGGGCAGTTTTCAGTCGTCACGGCGAAGATGGCCATCGCCGACGCGTCGATCGACCTCGAGACTGAGAATCGCGATCTGATCGGAACGATGATGGGATCCGCATTAGGTGGCGTCGCCTACGCGGAAGACCAGATGGGTCTCTTTGTGCGTGAGGGGTTGCGTGCCGTGGATGCCACGCTGGCGCTGGCGGTGTTCGGTGGTGCGTCGAGTTGCAACATCGCCATCGAGCTGGGGGTGTCGGGGCCAAACTCGACCAACGCGATGAGCTGCGCGTCGGGGACGATTGCGATCGGCGAGGCGTACCGGCAGATCCGCGACGGGTATGCGGACGTCATGATCGCCGGCGGCGCGGAGGCCCCTCTGTCGATGCTCTGCTACGGCGCTTTCGCGCTCATTCGTGCGATGTCGACGCGTAACGACGATCCCGCAACGGCGTCGCGACCGTTCGATCGCGATCGCGATGGTTTTGTGATGGGCGAAGGGGCCGCGATTCTGATCCTCGAGGAACGTGAGCGCGCGCTCGCGCGCGGTGCGCGGATGTACGCCGAAGTGTTGGGCTATGGAATGACAAACGACGCGCACCATATGACCGCACCGCTGCCGAGCGGCCGGCAGGCGGCGCGCGCGATGCAGCTGGCGCTCAAGGACGCCAGCCTAACGCCGAGAGAAATCAGCTACGTGAACGCGCACGGGTCGTCGACGCCGCTGAACGATCCGACCGAGACGCTGGCAATCAAGGCGACACTGGGCGAGCACGCGTACAAGGTGCCCGTGAGCGGCACGAAAGGATACTACGGTCACGCGTTAGGCGCGTCCGGCGCCATCGAGGCAGCGATCTGCGCCCTGGCGCTGCAGCGCGAGTGGCTGCCACCCACCATCAACCATCTCGCGCCTGATGACGCGTGCGACCTGGACTATGTGCCCGCGCATGGCCGCAATGCCCGCGTGGACGTGATCATGTCGAATTCGTTTGGGTTCGGTGGGATCAACGCGGCGTTGGTGATGGGAAGAGTCAACTGACGGCCGTGACAAGAGCGGCATAGGTCCAAAAAGAAAGCGTTAAAGCGTACGTCTGAAACCGCGTCAAACTGTCAACGGCGTAAACACGTAAAGAGCGTGTATTGCTTGACGCCCTTGACCGTTTAACGCTCGCGCGGAGGGTACTCTTTAACGCCTTTTGGCTTAACCTATGCCGCAGTTAGGCCGTTCAGCCTGTGCGCTGCGCTACCCGGCGTCCGACCGTGAACTGCGCGCGCTCAGCCTCCGCGGCGCCTCGTAGCTCTCCAGGTCGCCCGTCCGGATCCGCTCGATCTCGGTCGCCATCGCGTCTATCGCTTCTTCGATACGCGTCAGGCGTGCTTCGACTTCCGGGGACGTTCCCATCGCGAAACGATCGACGATCGGCGGCACCGTGCGGTCGACCACGCGCGGAACGACCCGCACCACGGTGAAGATCACAATGGGCGCGATGACGACTACGATGAGCAGCGTCAGGAACAGGAGATATACCATCACGTCAAGTACCCGACCAGCGGCAGAGGGATCCTCGTTAGGCCTATCCCCGATCCCCTATCAACTATTACTGCTCGAACGTAAAGAGCGATTCGAGTTTCGTCGCTGCCAGTAGCATACGCACATGTGGCGGCGTATGTGCCAAGACGGTCGTCACGCCGCGTTCCCGGGCGCGCTTGTGCAACATCACAAGGAGGCCCAGACCGCTCGCGTCGAGCTCGTCCGTGCAGCTCAAGTCGATCGTCAGCGCTCCGGCACCCATCTGCCCGGCGCGTTCCAGGCATTCGAGCGCCGAATCGCGAAAGCTCACGCGAGTGTCCGCGGCGAGCCGCGTCGGTGCGGGAACAGTAAGTGAGTCGATTGCCACAATGCTTCGCATAGGTGAACTCCGTGCCGCAGCATAAGGCGAGGCGCATGCCAGTTCCCGTCGGTTGCGCCAACTCGTTGCGCCAACTGCGCTTCAGCGTCACTTGAGGCAGATCACACCGCAGCGTTGCATCGCACTTCGCCAGCATTTCGCGGGAATTGCAATCGCTATTTCACCTTTAGCCACGAAGCGATACAATCCGGCCCATGGCCGATATCGATGTCCTGCTGCACGAGAACCGGAAATTCCCGCCGGCCGAGTCCTTTCGTCGTGCGGCGGTCGTTGCCGACCCGCAGATCTATGCGAGCGCGGAGCGCGATCAGACCGCGTTCTGGGAGGGCGAGGCGCGCAAGCTTGACTGGTTCGCGCCGTGGAGTCGCGCGCTCGACTGGACGCCACCACATGCCAAGTGGTTCCTCGGCGGGCGCCTGAACGTCGCTTACAACTGTCTCGACCGGCACATTCCGACTGCGCGTCGCAACAAGGCCGCCCTTATCTGGGAAGGGGAACCGGGCGACCGCCGCACGCTGACGTACTGGGACCTGTACGTCGACGTGCAGAAGTTCGCCAATGTGCTCAAGAAGTTAGGCGTTAGGCGCGGCGATCGAGTCGGCATCTACCTGCCGATGATCCCGGAAGCTGCCATCGCGATGCTCGCCTGTGCGCGCATCGGCGCGATTCATTCCGTCGTCTTCGGAGGGTTCTCTCCGGAATCCTTGCGCGACCGCATGAACGATGCGCATGCGAACGTCGTCATCACCGCCGATGGGGGTTACCGTCGCGGGCAAGTCGTGCCCCTCAAGCGCAACACGGACAAGGCGCTGGAAGGCGTCCCGAGCGTCAAACATGTGGTGGTGGTCCAACGGCGTCCGGGGGGCGCGGCCGACGAGTCTTTTGCGGAGATGCGCGAAGGACGCGATCACTGGTGGCACCGGCTGATGCGCGAGGCGAGTGCAGAGTGTCCTGCCGAGCATATGGATGCGGAAGACGTGCTCTTCATCTTATACACATCAGGCACGACCGGAAAACCGAAAGGCATCGTGCACACGACCGGCGGATACCTAACGTGCGTCGCCGCGACGACGCGCATAGTCTTCGACCTGAAAGACGAGGATGTCTTCTGGTGCACGGCGGACATCGGCTGGGTGACTGGCCATTCGTATGTCGTGTACGGCCCGCTCGCGGTTGGCGCGACGTGCGTGATGTACGAAGGAGCACCCGACTGGCCCGAGCGCGATCGGTTCTGGGATATTTGCGAGCGCCTCGGCGTGACCGTGTTTTACACGGCGCCGACCGCCATTCGCGCGTTCATGAAGTGGGGGGCCGAGCTGCCAGCCAGGCACGACCTGTCGCGTCTCCGCTTGTTAGGCAGCGTCGGCGAGCCGATCAATCCGGAAGCCTGGATGTGGTATCACGAGCACATCGGCGCCGAAAGGTGTCCGATCGTCGATACGTGGTGGCAGACGGAAACGGGCGCGATCGTGATCTCGCCACTCCCTGGCATCACGGAAACCAAGCCGGGAAGTGCCACGCGCCCGCTTCCTGGGTACAGCGCGGCGTTGCTCGATTCCACGGGGAACGAGATCGACGTCGGTGGCGGGCTGCTTGCCCTAACGAAACCTTGGCCGTCGATGTTGCGCACGATTTGGGGTGACGACGCTCGTTATGTGCAGACGTATTTCTCCAAGTGGGAGGGTCGCCCGGATCTGTATTTTCCCGGTGACGGCGCCAAACTGGACGAGGACGGCTACTTCTGGATCCTTGGCCGCGTCGATGACGTGCTGAACGTTGCTGGGCATCGCATCGGCACGATGGAAGTTGAGTCCGCGCTCGTGGAGCATCCGGCCGTCGCCGAAGCGGCGGTGGTCGGCAAGACCCACGAGCTCAAAGGACAGGCACTCGCCGCATTTGTGACGCTGCGCGAAGGGCACGAGACGTCGCCGGCGCTGCGCGACGAGTTGCGCGAGTTCGTGGCCCAGAAGATCGGCGCGCTCGCCCGCCCCGACGACGTGCTCTTTTCGGCGGACTTGCCGAAGACACGCTCGGGGAAGATCATGCGCCGGCTGCTTCGTGATATCGCCGAAGGGCGCGCGTTAGGCGATACAACGACACTGGCGGATCCGGCGGTCGTCGCCGCGCTCAAGGATCAATACGAGGCGCAGGAAAGCTGATGAGCTTTTGGCGCCGGCTCTTGCCCGAGACGATCTTCGCACGCAAGCTCGCGCCGGCGGCAGATCGTCGTCTGCGCTTGGCTCAGGCGCGCGCGGAAGAGACGCTGATCGACGCGCACGTCGCCAATGCGTTGATGTTCATCGACGCGCTGGCGGAGGACATGTCCTTCGATCGCGCGATCGAGAGTTACGTACGCGTGATGGGCGTGCCGGAGCCGTTGGCGAGCGTGGTCGCGACGCGCGTGCTTGTCGCGTTAGGCGACGATCTCGTCCCCGACCGTGTGCGCGACGACGGCGATGAACCCGCGGAGCTCGTTCCGCGCGTACGCCTGGGCGGATCGAACGGTGCGCAATAGCGACCACTGATCGGGTCGGCGGGCATGTAGTGCGTTCGTGACACGAATATGGTGGCTATGGTCACGTACGCAGCCGCCGTCCCCGCCACACCGAAACCCTGTGGAGCTATCAAACGCAGCACGATCAGCGTGCAACTCCAAGAGATGAGCCAACATGGGGCTCGTTAGGCGCGTCGATTATGCGACGGAGACGATACCACTGGCTAATCCTGCCGGCCGCGCTGGTGAACGTTCCGACATGGCGGCAACCGGCGCTCGACTCCCCTGCCTAACAAGTCCCTCTAAGAGCGCCCGCAGGCGATTGGCGTGAATGAGCGGATCGAACGCGGACTGAATTGTCTGGCGCGCTTCGGCTCCGCGCCGCCTGGCCTCATTCATGTTCCCCGCCATGGACTCCATGGCAGTCGCAAGCGCATCGCTGTCGCCGGGGGGCACCAGCCAGCCGTTCTGCTCGCTGCGAACAACTTCTCGTTGTCCGCCCGTGTCCGTAGCAATGACGGGCAAGCCGGTGGCCATCGCCTCCATCGTCGCGTTTGCGAGACCTTCCAATAAACTCGGCTGGATATACGCGTCGGCTGCTTGCATGTAGTGTCGCACGCGATCTGCCGCCACGCGACCAACGATGATGATTCGACCCTGTCCGACGCTCTGCAGACGCTGCAGCAAGTCCTGGCGAACCAGGCGACCGACTAGCACGAGCCGCCATTCGCGACGCCGTGGACTAAAGGCGCGCCACGCGTCTATGAGCTCCGCGATTCCTTTGCGCTGAATAATCGATGCGCAGCAGAGCAACAACCTGCCATGGACGGGTAAGCCAAGCGCTCGACGCACGGCGATCCTGTCGACGCTCGGAGAAAAGGCTTGTGCGTCACAGCCGTTATAGACGACTTCACACTGGTCTTGGGTGCGACTGGAGAGCTCCACAGCACGGCGGCGAAGACCTTCGCAGTTCGCCAATACCAAGTCAGCGCGTGTCAGTACGCGTTCAACATGTGGCCGACAGAACGGATGCATGCTGTGCCAATCGTGCATCTCGCTCCCCCGCGCGATCGCCGCTACCGGCCACCCGAATCGTTCGCGCAAATGCAACGCTGCGGCGCCGCCAGTCCAAAGCCAATGTGCGTAGACCAGATCCGTCTGCTGGTACTCAGGACTCGATTCAATAAAACGCGCGAGAGTCTGGCCGATTGCTGGCACAACGTCCTCGCCCTTCACCCGCCGCGGATAAAACACATGCGCGACCGCGACTCCGTCTTGCTTGTTGGGCCAGGTCAACCAGCGAGGATGGTATCGCAGCCAAGAAAACGCAGCGACGCTGGCTGGGAAATAGCGAAGCGCGGGATGATAGTTGATCACACGGCACTGCACGCCTTGCCGCACGAGATTGCGGATCTGGCGGTGCACGAAAATCCCTTCTGGCGGATCTCCCGGCCAAGGATAGATCGGCGTGAGGACCAGAACGCGCAGCGTCACCGAGATCCTCCAAGCGGTCGCGGCAATACGCGCACATACTATAAGGAAGCAACTAACTCAGCCATTGTGAGATTTTTTTTGTGACGCTCAGCGATCAACAATCGCCGCACGCGTCGCGCGCTCGAAATAGTTAGCTGCCGGCGCGTGTTGCTCCGCCGACAGCCGTGGGGAAAGTCCCCAAACGCGCGCGCCAATCCAAAACGCTGATGACGAACGCAATCGCAACGAGAATCGCGCTCACCACGCACCACTGACAGATGGCATTGATCACGAACAACTCGAGATACGTCAGCCACGCTGAGAAGAGCACACCCCAGCCCGTCCAAGCCAGCAAGGCGAGCGACATCGCGCGTGAATCGGCGAAGCGTTCTTGCAGCCCCGCTAACGCGACAGCGAGAAGCACGACGTAGAACACGATTCCCCACGCCGCAACCGGGAGCCCGAGAAACGTCGCCCAACGGCTCAATTGTACGGTCTCGCACGATCCCGTACGACACACCAGCTCGCCGATCGCGCCGACCTTGTAGAGTGTGAGATAAGACGCGACGAAAACGCCCAGCAGCGCTACCAGCGCGATCAACTGCCGCTTGCTCACGAGCATGCGCGAAGTATCGTGGCTACTGCTTCGCCGAATCGTTAGGCGCGGCGGCTTTCGCGTCTGCTAGCGCCGAGTCGACGTAGGCCTTGAACTGATCGTACGACAGGTTGTGGCTGATCATGCGCTTGCCGATGATGAATGTCGGCGTACCACCTATTTGGCGACTCTCCGCGTCCTTCTGACTCGCCAGCAGCTGCGGTTGGTACTTCTGCGTGTCGAAGCACGACTCCCACTGGCTCACGTTGAGACCGACGCGCTCTGCCTGTTCCTTGAATATCCCTTTGGGCCGACGCGTCGCCGTCCCTGCCCACCGATCCTGCGTATCGTAGAGCGCATCGTGCATCTCCCAGAACTTCCCCTGCTCATTCGCGCACGCTGCCGCTTGCGACGCGCCCCAGGTGTTGGGATGCGACGGAATGTGGTAGTGCATGTAGCGGAGGTTGATCGTCCCCGGCTCGACGAGGCGCTTGCGGATGTCCGGCTCCGTAATCGTCGCGAAGTACGCACAGACCGGGCATTCGAAGTCGGCGTACTCGATTACCTGTACCGGCGCGTTGGCGTTGCCTAACAGGTAACCCTCGGCCTTTGGCAGCGGCACGTTGGGATCGATTGTGACCGCTTGCGCAGTCCCGCTGCCGCTGCGCGTCTGATAGTAGAGGAACGCAACGCCGATAACGGCAACGGCTCCAAGAACTAGATAGAACGCCTTCGGGCTGCGACGGGGGGGCGGGGGCGGTGGCTTTACCATGTGGGTTCGTCGTCCTCTTCAGGAGTCCAGTTCGTAGGCTTGATCGGCGCTGAATCTTCGTTCTTGGCGTCAGCGACCAGTCGGCGATGTTCCGCGACCTCGGGTGTGTCGTACGTCACGCGTACCTCATAGTGAAACAACTCGCTTCGGATATCTCCCAGCAGCTTCAGCAACTCGGGCGCGTGCGCCAGGAGATTGCCGCGCTGGTCCAGATCGCCGATATGATCCGCCAGCGCCCGCAACATGCGCTCGAGATTGCGCGCACGCTCTTCGTTGTACGTCTCCTCCGACATTGCCCGCAAGTTAAGGTGCAGCGAATCACGGCGTCAGCATCGGCCTGCTTTGACATCAATGGGGGGATCAATGGGGGTGCGAGTGGGGTGGGGGAAAAAAAAACACCAAGGAGCCCCCCTATACCCCCCCCCC
>JBQTIF010000134.1:0-4349 GCA_052388395.1 Gemmatimonadaceae bacterium
TTTGGGGGGGGGCTTTTTTTTTAATTTTTTCCCCTTTCTTTCACATAATATTAAAACCGCCCCCACTCCCCCCCAAGGACAGCGCCACGTACGTCAGAGAGGACACCCCGTGGAACGTCCAAGTCCAAGTCCTTGCCAATTACCAACTTAGTCGCCAGGCCAATATGGGCATCGAGCGTGCTTCTGCTAGAGCGCGGGAACTGTCCCCATGCAATCAACAGGAGCAGCCATGTTCAAACACCTCGTCAATCGTCTCGCGACCACGTTGCTGGGCGCGACTGTGTTCGCTACGCCCGTGTTCGCGCAAAAGCCGGCGGTTGCCCGCCTAACGCCGTACGTCGGCTACATCCAGTTCGGCTCGTTTGTCGACGGTCCGATCGGTTCGCGCATCTCGAACCAGGGGACCGCGATCTTCGGCGGCGAGCTCGGCCTCGACATCGCGCCTAACGTCTCAATTGTAGGCAACGTCGGGTATGCCGATTCAAACATCGAAGTCGGTCTCCCTATTATCGGCGGCTTCGATATCGCCGACAGCAAGGTTCTCTTGTACGACGGCGCCTTGCAGTTGCGTCTTCCCATGACGTCGTCGCTCGGTTCGGGGATCACCCCGTTCGTGCAAGGCGGCCTAGGTGCGATGCGTTATGAGATCCGCGCCGGGTCACTCGAGACGAAGTCGACGAACCTTGCCGCAAACGTCGGCGCGGGGATCGATCTGCAGCTCTCGCGCAACCTCGGCGTGAAGCTCATGGCGAAGGACTACATCGGCAAATTCGATATGTCCGAAGCCACCGGCTTCAACCTCAGTCAGAAAACAACGCACAACTGGGCCCTCACAGCCGGTATCACGCTCGGCTTCTAACAGAAAACCAGTTCGCAGAAGTAGCGGGGTCGCACGTTCAGTGCGGCCCCGCTGTACTTTGGGGCAGGTCAACAAAAAACAGGCTGCTATGCTCCGTATCCTGCCCACGGTCGCCGCGGCGCTCTGTCTGGTTCCAGGCCCCTTCTCGCCGCGCAACCACGACCGCCCGTCACGCCAAAAGACTACGGAAAGTGGGAGACTCTCGGCGCGGGGACGCTATCGCCTAACGGGCAATGGCTGGCCTACAACGTCAATCGCGTGAACGAAGAGAACGAACTGCGGCTCGGTGGCGGTCCGCGCGACAACAACGATCGTCGCGTTATACGGATCCGGGCCCGTCTTCACGGGTGACTCGAAATGGTTGGCCTATGCGATTGGAGCTGCTCGAGACGGCGAAATAGACCGCCAAGCGCGGCCGCACGCCGATCGCGGTCCCGCTGTACTTTGTGCCGATGCTGCCGTCCACACTGCTGTTGCTTCAGCTCGCGGCGCCGCAGGATGCCGCCACGCGCGTCTTCGATGGCCGACTAGCGCGCCTGGAGGTGACCGCGCGACGTCTCGATACGACCGTGACGATCGACGGGGCGCTCGCCGAGCCGGCGTGGTCCAGCGCCTCCTTGCTCACCGGCTTCTCGCAGTTTTCTCCGGTCGACGGTCGCGCGGCTACTGATTCGACAGAAGTGCTGGTGTGGTATTCGCCGACGGCGATCTACTTCGGCATCCGCGCTTTTGCACCAAGCGGGACAGTCAATGCGACGCTCGCCGATCGCGACAACATCGGCGCCGACGATCATGTGCAAATCCTTTTGAGCACGTTCAACGACGGGCGGCAAGCGTTTGTCTTTGCGGTTAACCCGTTAGGCATCCAGGCCGACGGGACGATCAACGAGGGGCAAGGCGCGACACGTGGCGCTGGTACGCTTGGCAGTAGCATTTCGGCGCGCGATCCCACGGACCTCAGCGCGAACTTCGTGTTCGAGTCCAAGGGTCGCCTGACCGAATACGGCTACGAGGTAGAGATCCGCATTCCGTTCAAGAGTCTGCGCTACCAGGCGCAGGAAAACCAGGACTGGGGGTTGCAGGTCGTTAGGCAGACACATCGTCTTGGCGCCGAGGACAGCTGGGCACCAGCCCGGCGTGGTGCTGCGTCGTTTCTGGCGCAGTCCGGTCGGCTCAAGGGTTTGCGCGCGATCACACGCGGTGTCGTGTTCGAGACTATTCCCAGCGTGGTGTATAAGACCGGGCGCGATTGCGCGGCGGGGCCATGTGACACGGTGCGCGATGGACCGGACTACGGGCTCAACCTCAAGTGGGGAATAACGAACAACCTCGTGCTCAATGGCACGTTGAATCCGGATTTCTCACAAGTCGAAGCGGACGTTGGTGCGCTGCAGTTCGATCCGCGATCTGCCGTGTTCTTCCCTGAGCGGCGCCCCTTCTTCCTCGACGGGATCGAGAACTTTCAAGTCAGCAACTCCCTCATATACACACGCCGTATCGCGCAACCGGACGTCGCGTTCAAGCTGGCAGGGAAGGCGTTGGGGACCAACCTCGCTGTGTTGTCGGCTATCGATGACCGGAGGCAATCACGCGCGCGGCAGCCTAACGAGCGGCCATTGTACAACATTTTGCGGCTCTCGCGCGATCTCGGTCAGCAATCGCGGCTCGGGATGGTCTACACAGACCGCGTCGATGGCGCGGACAACAACCGCGTCGCGGGGCTCGACGGTCGCATTGTCTTCCAGCGGCTCTATTCGGCCGCCTTCCAGTATGCGCACAGCTGGACGGAGGCGAGAGGAAATGCGTTCAACGCGCCGATTTGGCACACCACCCTGCAGCGTCGCGGCCGTCGGTTCAGCCTAACGTATCGACTCAATGGGATCGACTCGGCGTTTCGTGCAGACGCCGGTTTCATTGGACGGCGCGGGATCGTCGGCGCACGCTTCGATCACAACCTCTCGTGGTTTGGGGCCAAAAGTGCGCCGGTGCAGTCGTTCACGACCGGCGTCGCGTTGGATGGCACGTGGGTGTACGACGCGTTCCTCAAAGGGCGTGCAGCGCAGGATCGCAAACTGCACTTCAACGAGAACTTCGTCTTCAAAGGTGGCTGGTCAGCGGGGGTGTCGTTGTTCCTCGAGTCCTTCGGCTACGATGCTGGTCTCTATCCCAACTATTTCGTAGAGCGTCGACCCGCTGCGCGCGTCGACACGATTCCGTTTACGGGGACGCCGCGCCTGTACAACGTGGACTGGGTGCTTCGGCTCGACACGCCGGAGTTCGAACGCTTCAGCGCGAACTTTTTCTACGTCTTCGGCCGCGACGAGAACTTTTTCGAGTGGGCGACGGCAGACATTGCGATTGGGACGGCCGAGGTCAATTGGCGGCCGACGAACCAGCTGCGCATCAACGCGCAGTACCAGCATCAGGAGTACAATCGTCGCAATCGCACAACGGTTGCGCTGCGCCGGATTCCGCGCCTGAAGATGGAGTATCAGGCGACGCGGTCGATCTTCGTGCGCGTCGTGGGACAATACGACTCGGACTGGCACGACGATCTCCGGGACGATACGCGCACGAACGGAGCGCTGCTCCAGCGACAGGCGGACGGCTCGTTCGTGCGCCTAACGAGCGACTCCAACAACGCGCTGCGTGTGGACTGGCTCTTCTCTTGGCAGCCGACACCGGGGACTGTGTTCTTCGCCGGCTACGGAGCGACGGACGTCGGTGCCGAACCCATGCAGTTGCGCAACCTAACGCGGAGAGATGACGGGATATTTGTGAAGCTCTCCTATCTGTATCAGCTCTAAGGTGCTACCAGGCCCGCTCGCACGTTGTCCATGGGCCCACGCGCAGTCGTTAGGACTCAAGACCTAACGACTGAGCCGCTTGCGTGTATGCGGCCAGCACGCTGCCTCCAAAGCAAACATGCACCACCTGCTCAATGGGAGGTGCAGTATTCAAGAAGTCGCGGACCGTCGTCAGCGCGATACGCGCTGCCTGATCGACCGGATAGCCGTATACTCCACAGCTGATCGCAGGAAATGCGATCGATCGCAGACTATGCGCGCGCGCCAACTCCAGCGATGTGCGATACGCCGAAGCGAGTAGGTGCGCTTCGCCAGCCAAGCCGCCATGCCAGACAGGACCCACGGCATGAATGACGTGCCGCGCCTTGAGACGATACCCGTTCGTGATTTTGGCGCTGCCAGTGACGCACCCGCCTAACGTGCGACACTGGGCGAGTAATTCTGGACCTGCGGCGCGATGAATGGCCGCATCCACGCCACCGCCGCCGAGCAAGGAGGTGTTGGCGGCGTTGACGATCGCATCGACGTCGAACGTGGTGATGTCGCCTTCGACGATATCAATCCGCATCAGAGGGGGTCAGAGTCGATGTTTTTGGTGGTGGGGTAAAAGGGGGGGGGTCACCTTGAGGGAGCAGCGGCGCAAAAGGAGGATGAGCGCAATGAAGACGGCCCACGACCGCCGC
>JBQTIF010000135.1:0-5039 GCA_052388395.1 Gemmatimonadaceae bacterium
TGACGTGTACCTTGAGGTCCGTCTTCGTGTGCGCTCCCAACCGGTAGTGTCGCACGCGACCACGTTACACGCACCTTCTCTTCGCCTAAAGGCGAGGGGTTTCCACCATCCCCGAAACAGATACTAAGATGCTACCCCGCTGATGCGAAACGCTCGATTTCCGCACGGGACACCTAACGCCAGGAACACCTCTCACGCAGTGCGCGCTCACTTCGCACACTCTTGCCGTCACAGATAACGCACTGTCCGAACTAGCGCGGCACCAACCACAGCACGGCTTCCGTCTCTCGCTCAACGCGTGAGCGCGAGTAGACGAGCGGGAAGTACTCATCCCTCCCCCACAGCGGCAACAGATCCGAGTAATGTTTGCTTCGCGGATCCGCCGATTGCCCAGGCACATTCGTCACCCAGGAATTGTCGAAGTCGGCCAGATCGATGATCTCGCGAAATGACGCGCCCGACGTCTGACGGAATTCAGCCCCGCCGGTCGCATACACCGTATTTCCGTCGCCGCCGCGCGCGACCGCCGGCAGATCGTAGCGGCTCGTCAGGCGGTGCCGGAATTGCGCGACGTGCACCTCTCCCCAAAGCCAGCGACTGCGATCCGCGCCCACGCGTCGCGTGATCGTCTCGACCGCATCGTCAACAGCGAGCAAGAGCAGTGAATCGCCGGCGCGTTCCGGATTCGTGCCTAACGCGGGACTCGGGCGCTGCAGCTCGCCCTCCAACCATTCGTACTCCGGCGAGTTCATGAGGCGCTGCACCGCCGGCCCGAGGTTGTGTGCAGCGAGGATGCGGCGACCGGCCGCCGGTGCCCACGCCGCGAAGATCAACGCCGCGCGCGAGTCCCGCGCCATGCGATAGTTCCATTGAGCCAGCGCCTCGATCTCCGGACGCTCCACATTCATGCGCTCTGCCGCGCGCAGGAGATGAGGTACGAGCGCTTCCGCGAGCTTCGAGCGATCGTCGTGTTGCAACTGCTTGAAATCGTCCACCGAGAAGCGCCGATTCTGCGAAAGAACTTCGCGCACTCGATCGATGCGATAGCGCGATGCCCACTCGTAGCTCAATGGGATGCGATACCCCGGCGGGAGGATGTTGTGATTCGCCGTCGCGATGAACCCACTCGCTGGATTGAATGCTCGCGGAAGCTGCCCGCCGGGTACGAATCCGCTCCACTCGAAGCGCCCGTCTCCGGGCACGGGGAGAAGACCGCTCCAACTGCGCCGCGGCATGATCCCACCGGCGATCCAGCCGATGTTTCCGTCCACGTCGGCATAAATCATGTTCTCGCTCGGCATCAACCAGCGCGCCATGGCGGCCTCGAACTCGCGCCAATTGCGCGCTCTGCCTAACGAGAGTGAGGCGAGATACGGCGCTGTCCCCAACTCCTGATGCGCGCTGCGCACCACGAACGCCCGCGTTCGCGTGCTGTCGTAGGAGACGATGGGACCGTGCGCCGTGTACTCCAGACGCACCGTACGCGGCCCTTCTCCTTTGACCCGGATCGTCTCACCGATGACTCGGATCGGCTGCCACGCGCCGCGGAACCATGTGCACGTCGACGTGCCGCAGCGCTGCAGCCGCTCGACATAGAGATCCTGCTGATCCATTCCGACAACCGTTAGGCCGAACGCGATGCGATCGTTATGACCGATCGCGACGCCGGGGCTCGCCGGCTCGCCCGCGCCGATCACGTTCCATCCCGGCGCCACCAGGTGCGTGATGTAACGAACCGCCGGATTAGTGATGACGCGATGCGGGTCATTGGCGAGGATCGGTTTTCCGGTAACGCTCTTGGCGCCACTCACCACCCAATTGTTCGACCCTTCCAGTCGCGCGTACGCCACATCGCTGAACGTGGAAGAATAACTGCCTAACGAAGACGGGCTGATGCCCGCCAAATCCAAGCCGGGCGCGGGATCGAGTGGTCGCAATGGCTCGGGGGGATAGATCGCATTCGTGCGCTCGGCGCCGAGTGCGCTCACGAGCTGCGCGCGCAGCACTTCACTGGATGCGTTGCCGGTCCCAGCAAGGCCGGTCACTCGCGCCAACGGCGTTTCAATCGGCCACGGTTCTGGCTGAAAGCCTAACAAGCCGAACTCGGGCGGGATTGCATTGCTGCGTTTGGCGTGAGCGATGTACGCGTTCACGCCGGCGACAAACGCCGCGGCAATTGGCTTCGTATCGGATGCGTACATGCGCCAGTCGCGCTCGATATCGCCGCGATATTTGAACAGCCGCGCCAAGCGATCGCGCTCCACAGCGCCCGGGCCTAACACTTCGGCGAGGCGCCCCTCTGATTGCCGACGCCACATTTCCATCTGAAAGAGCCGGTCGCGCGACGCTACCCACCCTTGCGCGAAAAACAGATCGTGTTGATTGCGCGCGTAGATGTGCGGCACGCCCCAGCGGTCGTAGCGGACTTCAACTGGAGATCGAAGACCTGCTTGGCGCAGCGTATCCACATCGATCTTCTGGTGCTGAAGTGCCAGAAGAGCAAATCCAAGGAGCAACATGAGGCTGCCCTCAAACTGCTGTATCGGCGTTCATCTGCGATTTTCTGCGCGCATCTGCGCTGCCGCTTTTAGGCTTTGTTGCTATCTAATCCAATGACCGATGCGTCCCCAGCGAATATCAGTGAGTGCGGGCAGCGGACGATCACTATCAACTGCATTCCACGAGTAATACACGAACATCGGTCGCCCACGAATGTTCTGTCGTGGCACCAACCCCCAATAGCGCGAGTCCTTCGAGTTGTACCGGTTGTCGCCCATCATGAAGTAGTGGCCCGGCGGAACCACCAATGGACCCCAGTTATCATGGGACGGCTGATCTGGTGCCGGACCAAAGCGCGACGCGGACAGCGCGTGTCGCTTTTGCCAGTCGAAGAGCTCACTGATCTCATCCGCGCCAACTTCAGAGTCCTCAGCGTAAGGCTCGCGCTGCTCAACGCCATTCACAAACAGCTTCGCCGCGCGCATGTGCAGCGTGTCGCCAGGCATTCCAATGATGCGTTTAACGAGCGTTGGATTCGGATCCTCGGGTTGATCGATCTGCGTCGGTGACTTGAAGACAACGACATCTCGGCGCAACGGCTCCGCGTAGCCGGGAAGATTGATGTCCGTGAATGGGATGTTCGGGCCGAATCGTAGCTTGTTCACAAAGAGCCAATCACCGACGAGCAGCGCCGGCGTCATGCTCTCGGACGGAATGCGATACGCCTCGATGAGGAATGCGCGAATGAGTAGAAACAGCGCGACCGTCGTAGCGATCGACTTGATGTTCTCCCAAGTCTTTCGCCGCTTCGTACCCGGTGCCGCTTGTTCCTTACTCTTCGCTCCCTTGTTGTCGCGTAGCGCCGCGACGCTGCTTTTCGGTTGCGATTTTGACCGCTGTTTGCGAGCCACTGTGGCCATTGATGGTCAGGTTGCCGGACATTCTAACTACGCTGGGTACCGGGCGGTGTTCCAGATGCAGCGAGGCGCGCCCTCATGCTTGAGAGCGCGCCTCCGCCTGCACTATGTGCGTCGAGAATTACGACAGATGCTTGTTGACGAGCTTTGTCATCTCGAACATCGAGACTTGACCCTTGCCACCGAATACCGGACGCAGCTTGTCGTCGGCGTTGATCATGCGGCGATTCTTTGCATCCTGCAGGTTGTTCTTCTTGATATAGCCCCAGATCTTCTTGGTGACTTCGGACCGCGGCATCGCGTTCGCGCCAACGACCGCTCCTAGTGATGCACTTGGCTTCATCGGCTTCATAAACGCCGGATTTGGTGCGCGCTTCGCCTTCTTCTTCGGCGCGGCCTTCTTTGGTGCGGCTTTCTTTGCTGCTTTCTTCGCGCCCTTCTTCGCGGCCTTCTTCTTTGCGGCCATGTCTCATCTCCTGGGTGAGAACGACGTGGTGCTCGAGTTGTTGTTCCTCGTCCGTCGGGCCACAAACTAAATGCACAGTCTCTATACGCAAGCGTTTTCCCCGGGAGAATCTCCAATTTCCCCAGAGAAAACGCGCATCACGCATTACGCGCGCGCGAACGAAGTCAGCAACTCCATCATGCGGATATCGGCCGGATCGGGTGAGTCGTCGTCTTCTGCGATCTCCGTATTGACCTGCGGTGTTTCGAGAATGAGCGGTATGTCGTGCGAGCGTTCGTCTTCCACGAGCCAACGAAACGGCTCAGCACCGATGCGGCCTTCGCCGATCAGCATATGACGGTCGCGATTGGAGCCGAGCTCGCCGCCGCTGTCGTTGAGATGGAAGAAGCTCGGTCGTTCACCAGCTGCATCTTCGAACTCATCGATGACGCTTCGCAGCGCGTCACGCGATTCATGAATGCCGTGGCCACTTGAAAAGAGGTGACACGTATCGAGGCCGTACCCTGCGCGCGCGCGCAGCGGCTGCGGAATCTGCGCGAGAATGCCAGCGACTTCCTGTGCAGTTTTGCCGACGGTTCGCCCTGCGCCAGCAGTGTTCTCTATGTAGAGGCACGTATCGCCCGTGACGCTTTCTAATGCTCGCGTCATCGCGGCAGCGACACGCGCAATCGCGCCGTCGATCTCACTGCCAAGCGCGGATCCAGGATGAAAACAGGCGCCGCGCACGCCGAGCGCCGTTGAGCGCTCGAACTCCTTGGTAAGCCCCAGGCTTGCGCGTTGAGCTTGCTCCGACTCGGGAGCAGCGACGTTCAGCACATAGGGCGAGTGCACAATGACGCAGCGCGCATCGATGTTCGTCGCTGCGAGCGTGGCCTTGAAGCGCGCGACGCGCTCCGGCTTCATCGTGTTCTTCTCGTTATAGAATTGCGGCTTCATGGTGAATACCTGCAGCGCGCGCATGTTCGCGCGCGCTGCGCGGCGCACCGCCATGTGCATGCCGCCGACGTCAATTGTGTGCGCACCGAAGTAATGCATCAGGATCAAAAGGGGTCAGAGTCGATTTAAATATCAAATGGGTGAGAGTCGAATGTAAAATTGGGGGGGGGGGGGAAAAAACCGCGCCCGAAGGATTATAAAGAGACAGTGCCCCGGTTTTT
>JBQTIF010000136.1:0-22727 GCA_052388395.1 Gemmatimonadaceae bacterium
CCCACCACCGCCGGCGCGCACAATGCGCACGCGGCGCTCGACGCGGCCGTCGTCCTGTTCCAGCTCGAAGTATCCGCCTGCCGAAAGCGCAATGACATCGTCCGCGTTAGGCGAGAGCGTGAACATACCGCGAGCATCCAGCTCTATGCGGCAGTTGCCGTCGGTCCATTTCACCTGCCGGCGGCGCCGGTCCGGCGAGTCCTCACTGTGGGACTGTATGTTGGTGCTAGAGCGTTTTCCGGTCGTGGGGCACTCGGTCACTTGCTGCGGTGACGCGAGCATGCGCGGCTGTACGTCCGCCTCCGTGCGCGGCGCCGCCTCCGTCCGCGATGCGGTAACGCTACGCGGCGCCGAGGACACGGGTGCCTGCACAGCTGCCCCGGGCATCACGACCTCGTTAGGGACTGGAACCACGCGAACCCAATCGGGGACGAGTGTCGCGAGGGGCGGAAGCACGACACACACCGCGCCGACGGCGATAGACGCGAAGCCACGGCCCGTCGGCGAGCGATCGTGTCCGGCGTCGAGAATAGCGCGCAGACGGCGCGACAGATTGGAGCGGCGCGCCATCGTTAGGGCCGCCGCTGCCATAATCGGTCGTTGCTGACCGTGCGCGACGTCGAGCAGCTGCTGCGCGTAGGTCGACGGCCGCGATCCAGCGCGCAGCACCGCGTCGTCACACGCCTGTTCCCGCGTCAAGCGCTCAGCGCGAGCTGCGATCCAAGCGAGTGGATTGAACCAGTAGATGCTGCAAAGAATGCGCGTGCCGAGCTTGCAGAGATAGTCTACGCGCCTAACGTGAGCAAATTCATGTAGTAGCGCATTGCGCCGTTCGTTCTCCTGCCACTCCGTGCGGACAGGAACGAGCACGATTGGGCGAACGACCCCCCACGTCATCGGCGTGCTGCAGTCGGCAGCAGCAAGCACGCGTACGCGCGCGGGGACCAGCCCTTGAGCACGAAGCGTCCGCAGCGAACGTTCCCAGGAGGCAGGGAGGAGATCGGTGGCAGAAGCTGAAAGGCGCGAACGGCCGATGACACCCGCGATCCACGGCCACAGCGACAGCAATGCCCCCAACAGCCAGACGGCGAGTAGGACGTCCGCCGCGCTGACATCGGCGCGCTCGCGGCCGACAGAGGATTGAGCCGACACTCCCGTTTGCAGAATTGGGAGAAGCGTTGCTGACTGAGACGGCGTGTCCTGCTCTGGAGCGGATGCGACGGCGACGGACGCGCCTAACGAATCGCTCAGCACCGGCGCTCGCGCGGCGGCGTAATGCACAGGAATCCGCCAACTTGGAAGGGATAGTGTGACCAGCGGAACGATCAGCGCCGCTCCGATCCCAGCGCTCCACAGCAGGTGCCGTTTCGCCGCCGACAGCGGTCGCAGGAGACGCGCGGCGAAAAACGCTATCAATAGGATGATCGACGCCTTGAGCGAGATCATGCCGGCGGTCGCAACAGCCGCAGTGTTCTCCCACAGCGACGCGGCCGCAGCAATAAAGTCAGACATCAGCGTCCCTCCTTCTTCGCGCGCCGAATCAGCCCGGCGATCTCATCAAGATCAATACGGGAAAGTTTGCCATCGGACATATCGAGCAATGCCGCGACTGCTTCGGTTGGTGAGCCGTCGAAAAACGTGCGAACCACCCCGCGCAGCGCCGACTCGCGGGCGGCAGAGCGCGAAACGACGGGCGAATAGACGTAGCGCGGCCCGTCTTGAGCGTGAATGAGGTGCCCCTTCTCCTCGAGGATGCGCAGGAGCGCGCGCACCGCCGAGTAAGACGGCGCATCGGAGATGGCGGCGTGAACTTCTGCCGCTGTCGCTGCCCCACGGCGATAGATCGCGTCCATAATCTGACGCTCTCGCCTGCTGAGCTGCGCGGATTTGCGATCGGACACGGCGTCCTCCTACGGTATTAGAAATCAAAAGGGGTCAGAGTCGATTGAAATCAAAGGGGGTCAGAGTCAATTGAAATGCGCCGGCCTGGAATTCACCGACGCACTACGAGTTCAATTGACTCTGACCCCCTTTGATTTCAATCGACTCTGACCCCTTTTGATGAATGCGAAGAATTTAGCATTCGTGCTAAATTCTTAGCAGCAGGCCGGGATCGCGCAAGAGCAATTTCAGAAAAGATCAAGCTTCGCCCGGATTCGCCGAACGAGCGAGGGCTATGGGACGCCGGCCGAACCTTCCTCAGCTGCCGCCGAGGGGGCTGCCGGACGGAGCACGTAACCCACGCCGCGGATCGTATGGACCAGCGGGGGAAGATCGTCGATGTCGAGCTTCTTGCGCAGATAGTTGATGTAGACGTCAACGATGTTGGTGTTCGCGTCAAATGGCTGACGCCACACCTGCTCCGAAATCTGCTCGCGCGTCACCGCTGTCCCGGTGTGCCTAACGAGATACTCCAGGAGTCCGTACTCCTTCTGTGTCAACGAGATCGATCGCCCGCTGCGCGTGACGTCGCGCGTTACGAGATCCACCGTGAGATCGCCGATGCGCACGACCGTGGCATCCGGCTCGCGCGTCGAGCGACGCAAGAGGGCACGCACTCTCGCTAACAGTTCGTCATGGTCGAATGGCTTGGCGAGGTAGTCGTCAGCGCCAGACTCCAGACCACTCACTTTATCGCGAACGGTGTCGAGCGCCGTCAACATCAGGATCGGCGCCGTGAACGCGCGCGCGCGAAGCTCGCGTGCTACGTGCAATCCGCTGAGCTTTGGAAGACCGATGTCGAGGATCACAAGATCAGGGCGCTCATCGAGCGCGAGGCGCAGACCGCTGGGACCGTCCGCGGCCGTCAACACACCATAGCCGTTGCTCGATAGTGTACGTCCAAGAACATCGAGGACCTCACGGCGATCCTCGATCAATAGAATCCGCTTAGCCTCAACGCGTCCCTCAGACATGCACGGCGTAATTTGCCGGCCCTGCGCGCGGTATCAAGATTCTGTCAGGAAGCAATTTCCTCAGGGGGCCACGCTAGCACCGGCGAGGCGCGCATCGTAGCATCAGGGCGCATGCAGCCGTCAGGGCATACCCCCATTCTTGGACTTCTCATCGCAGCAGCGGGAAGCCTAACGTCCGTGGACGCAGCGGCTCAGACGGCGGCTCCCGATTGGGATCGCTTGGCCCGACTCATCGTCGAGCGGATCGCCCCGGAAAAAGGGGAGCGCGTACTTCTCGTTGGCGTCGCGGGAGTGGCGGACCCCCTCGTGCCGGCGCTGCGCGCTGCAGTAAGAAGTGCTGGCGCTGAAGACTTGGGTGCGTTGGCGGCGACAGGGACCGCGCCTTCGTCGTGGCAAACGCCATTTACGCAGAACCTCGCCGCGACGAGCACAGTGGATCTGCTGACTGTAGACGTCGGCATCATGCTACCGGGAGCAGGGGCTATGCACGCGCCGTACATCGCCATGCAACGCGTGCTCGCCCAAGCGCAGCAAAGCCCCGCGCGCACCGTTCATTTCCACTGGGCCGGCGCGTACTCGATGGCGGGATCGCTCATCGACGTGACGCCGGAGCGAGCAGCTGTTTATCAGCGCGCACTCTTGGAGACCGACTACGCGGCGCTTGCAGCAAAGCAGCGCGACTTCGACCGAGCCATGCGCGGCGCTGAGGTGCGCGTCACGACGCCGGCTGGAACCGACATCCGCTTCACGATCGGCGTCCGTGCAGTAACGCGACAGGATGGCGATGCGAGCGCCGCGCGCGCGCGCCAAGGGCGCAATCTCATAGACAGAGAGATCGAGCTGCCGGCCGGGGCGATTCGCGTCGCTCCGACAGAGGAGACGGTGTCAGGTACGATCGCGTTCCCCGCGAGTGACTGGGCCGGTGAGCGCGTCGACGGGTTGGTGATGCGTTTTGAGCGTGGCCAGGTCGTGTCATTCGAGGCGCGTTCCGGGCAAGCCGCCGTCGAGCGCGAGTTGCAGCGCGCCGGAGCAGCAGGGCGCTCCTTTCGCGAATTCGCGCTCGGATTCAATCCGCTCCTCGCCATTGCAACATCCGGGGAGCCGTGGATCCCGTACTACGGTTACGGGGCTGGTGTCGTGCGCCTCTCGTTAGGCGACAATAGCGAGCTCGGCGGCAACGTATCCGGTGGCTATGTGCGCTGGAACTTTTTTACCGACGCCACCGTCACAGTTGGTCGCGACGAATGGGTCCGTGCAGGGAAGCTCGTTCGATAGCGCTCCCGCACCTGATCAGTCTGCACTTTCACTTCAAGGAGAAGCAATGCGGAGAATCATCGTCGCTGTTGTCGTCGCGTGTACCCTGGCGCTCGCCACGCCGGGCCAAGCACAGACACGCGGGTTTCTCGTTAGGCTAGGGAACGATACGCTCGCCATCGAGCGCTTCCAGCGTAACGGCAACCATATTGAAGGAACGATCGTGCGGCACATTCCGCAGACGAGCGTCCTCAAGTACACGATCCACTTGAATGACGACGGCGGCATCGCCTGGTACGAGCAACGCGTGACGCGCGCCGACGGCTCGGCACTGCCTAACGCGCCCGCTGCGCCGCTCAAGATCACGTTCACGGGTGACAGCGTTGTTCGCGACATCGTGCGCCAGAATGAACCTGTCACGTTGCGCGCCGCTGCGCCCAAGCCGACGCTCGTTGGCATTCAAGGCTCCTGGCTCGGCCCTGAGCTGATCATCCAGGCAGCGAAGAAAGGCGCACCGGTGCATCAGATCGGTGTGAATGCACAGCAGGCTGCGCCGGTTGCCGTCGATGTGCGGCTGATCGGCTCCGACTCCGCCGAAATCGTAACTGGCGGATTCCGTACGGGATTCAAACTCAACGCGAGTGGCCAGGTCGTGCGCGGAGACGGATCGCTGACAACGCAGAAGTTCATCGCCACGCCGGAAACATCAGCCGACCTGAATGCCGTTGCTACAGCCTGGGCAGCGACGGATGCGTCAGGGCAGGCGATGGGTGTGATGTCGACGCGCGATACCGTCAACGCGGTGATCGGCGGCGCAAACATCTGGATCGACTACGGTCGTCCGGCAAAGCGTGGACGCGCGATCTGGGGAGCGCTGGTGCCTTACGACACGACGTGGCGCTTCGGTGCGAATGCCGCGACGCAATTCAAGACCGATAAGGACCTCGATTTGGGCGGCGTGACAGTTCCCGCTGGCTCGTACACACTGTGGCTCTACCCAACATCGACAAAGAGCTTCTTGATCGTCAATTCGCAAACCGGACAGTGGGGAACTGCGTACGACGCTAGCAAAGACGTCGCACGCGTTCAGCTGGATCCGCACATGTCACTTCCCGCTGTCGAAGAGCGTTTTCGCATCTTCGTGCAGAACGACATGCTGATGATGCACTGGGACCGCGGCGGTTACGGAGTAAAGATCAAGGCGAAGTGACCTGGGCAAACGCAGACTTCGAGCGAGCGAGAGCACACGCTGATCGCGCTTCGCGGACGCGACTCTCGTTCGCTCGGCGATTGTTCCCGGGATTCCTCGCCGCAGCGGCGAGTGCCGGTGTAATCGTCGGCGACGGTTGGCGTAGCGGCACGCAGTTGACGTCGTTCATTGACCTCGGCGCCGCGTCTTTCGCGTCACGAATCGGCGACGTTATTCCGACGAGCATGCTCGCATTTGTTGGGTTGGCCGTTCACACATTTTGGCTCGTTCTGTGGGGGCTTTGCTTCACCGCTGTCGCTCGCTCCCTACGAGGCGGCAAACTCTTCACAGCCGCGGTGATTCTCACTGGAACGCTTTGGATCGTCGCGATGGCAGTTTTCCCTCTCGCGCTGGGCGCCGCGGAGCTGTCGCTGATGAGCTCAGCGCACGCGGCGTTGTACCTGGTGACGATCGCGGTCGCCCTCACAATCGGTACGCGACTTGCCCGATACGCCTGACGGAATCCTCGGGTTCTAGCATGTGTATGAAACGTCATGAGATCGTAACGCAGCGGTTGTGTCTGATAGACGTTTCGTGGGGTCTGAGAGAGTAGACAGATCGTGTACCCGTAGGAGGTTTGATGGACATCCTCGTGATGCTCGAGGAAAGTCCCGAGCATTCATCGGTGCTCGCGCACGTCGACTCAGTGCCGTCGGCGCTCGACTCGGAGCGTCGTTCGCGCGATGTCGTCACGCTGTATGGTGCGCCGAGCGTTGAATCGTTGTCGCTCGCCTTGGCTGCGCTGGTTGATTCGCAGCGCGGCGAGCCGTTCGCGCCTGGTACGGTGCGACACCTCGGCATTTCGGCGGAGCACGGCGCAGTCGGTGATGCGGCCTGGCGCGATGCAGTGACTGGCCGTCTCGTATCGCGCGACCTAACGATTTCTCTTGAGCAGCTTCACAGCACGGCGGCGGAGTTGCTTGGTGCTTGTGGAACGGACATCCGCCGTCTCCTGGCCGGGTTGCAAATGCGGGATTGGCCCGAGGGGACGCGGCGGGCCATCAGTTTCTCACTGACGGAGCCGGCGCTCGCGGGGGTGAGCGCCGAAGAGGATGATGAGGGGGGAGGTGGTGGCGGAGGAGGTGATCCTGGAGGTGATGGTAGAGGGGGAGGTGGGGGAGACTTTCTCGAGACGTATCGCAACTCTGCGGGACTCACCTACGACAACGACGGAGACTAGCAAAGCACCTGTTTCGTCAGAATGAAGTCTTGAAGGCCGCATCGAGGTTCGGTGCGGCCTTCGTACTTTCGGCTCGTTAGGGTTGTGCCGGGATTGCAGTTGTGAGCGAGGAGGCGGCTTATCGCTGTCGCTGACCATGTGACGTCTTGCAGGCGTGCTCGTTCGGCGATTTTGATTATCGCCACTTCCTTCGCGCGGATAACGATTATCGCAGCGGCTGCAGCGCGAAACGTGTTGCTGCCGGGGGACTTGCAGGCCGCGCTCGTTTTCTCGATATGTCGCAACACAATTACGAGTTAGCCAGACGCGTTTGGAGCCTTGCGGGGCCAGTCTTCGTCTGCAAATCTGTATTTCAGACAGACTAAGGCACGACAAATGACCGCACATGAGGCCGCGTTCCAAGTCTTACGTGAGGCTGGAACACCACTGAGATCGAGAGTCGTAGCAGAGCGTGTGTTGAAGCGGGGACTCGTCAGTAGCTGCTTCGATAGCTCAAACAATCGAGAAAAACATCCGAGGTGGTGCATACAACCGACCGAAGCTGGAATTCGTGTACACGAACAAGGGTCGGCACATTGGGATTCCGATGCGCAAAACCGCCGACTCGCGCACGTCGGCGTTCAGCGTTATTCCCGCCGAAGCTCGTGAATTCCTTGAAGTGTCCGCGCGGCTGGTCAACAAACTCAGTCTGGTAACCATGGCCAACCTCGCACTAACGAAAGACGAGGCAGCCGACTTGGTTCTGATACGCGGTTTCGACGCGCTCAAGGATGAAATTGCAGAGTGGACTGCGGCACAGCTTCTATGAGGCGAGTTTTGTCAAGGGGTCGCCGTTAGGCGCAGTTCCACTAACGGCGGATCTCGCCGTTCGATGGTGCTGTGTTCTGCGAGCACGAGGGTGCACGGCCCGCCCCGTCCTCCGACCGAAGTCGGACGATCCTGCTTCTATCCGTGTCGACGTTTACGACGTCGAACACCTGAGACTATGCGTCGACTGGCTCCGTGCTGAGGCACGACCCCTTCTGAACGACGGTCCGTCCATCGACGGACCCGCTGCGGCGTCGGGTACAATGCCCCCGCTCGTTTGCTGCAGACGGTCACTACACCGCGTTAGGCTTTCAGCAGCGCGCCCGCCGGCAACTGCCCCTTCTCCACATAGCGCCATAACGCGATCATCAGGCGCCGCGCCAGCGCCACGATCCCAATGCGTCGCTGGCGCGAGCCTCCCGCGGCCCATCGCGTGCTATACCACTGACTCAACGCACTCTTCGGTTGGTAGCGCAACCAACACCACGCGAGTTCCATCGCTAAGCCGCGCAGCAGCGAGGAGCCGCTCTTCCCAATGCCGAGCTCCCGGCGGCGATCGCCGCTGGCCTGCGGGGTAGCCCCGAGCCCCAGAATTCCCGCGACCTCGCGCCGATTGCGCAAGCGCCGCCAACTGAACAGCTCCATGGTGAGCAGCCACGCACTCACTTCGCCAATGCCCCGGAGCTGCAATAAGTGCCGCACCATCGTCACGGAGGGATCGCTCGCCTGCTCGAGCCACGTGTGGCGCGCGCGCACGAGGGCGTTCCGTTGCTTCAGCGTCAGCTGCAGACGGGCCCAGGTGGTCAGCAGCCGCTCGCGCACACCGTTCGTGAGCGGCTGGCCGTCCCATTGCGTGAGCTGGGCGAGCTGCTCCGGCAACCCGCGCATGCTCGTTAGGCAGATCCGTGCGACGCCAGGAGTCCCTTGATCTGATTCACCCCGCGGGTGCGCTCGCGGGTGAGCCGCACGAGCTCGCGGTGCGCGTGTCGACGATCTTCCTCTTCGACCGTTGGGACATGCAACGTCCGCCACTGCCCACGTTCGCCGGCGGCGTGGCGGAACAAGAGACGCAGCAGCGCCGTGGCGTCGAGTCGATCCGTCTTCGCCCGGCGCGCCCGCCGGGGCACCTCGATACTCGACGAGTCGACCACCAGGGCCGTGATCCCCGCCCCCGTACACGCGCGGTAGAGCCAGAAGCCGTCGCGCCCCGCTTCGTAGCAGAACATGACCGGGGCATCCGCGGGCAGGCCAAAGTGCCGCCGCGCCATCGCGAGCTCCTGGGGCACTCTCGTTAGGTCCCGGGCGGGCAGAATCCGAAGGCGGGGTGGGTCAGCCACCGCGCGCCCGCAGGCGAGGCACCACGTCCGGTTGCCGAGATCGAGCGCCACGTGTAACGTCGGCGTCGGTGGGCTCGCTGGATCAATGTGGGTCGTTAGGGTAGGCACGGCTCCTCCGATGTGAGAGTTGCAGGAGACGCTATCCTGGCGGCCCACGATCCGCGACCCGCCAAGACGCCTACATAGTTTCTGAACGCCATGTCCGTTAGCCAGCCGCAGATCGGAGTGTTGTTCATGGAACTGCCCATGCCTCCAGGCCTAACAGAACGCGCGCACCGGGTATTCATGTTCGCACATGATCTGGCCGACCGACGCGGCGACTCCGCGCTCACGTCCACGCACCTCGCTCTCGGGCTGTTACAGGAAGGCGACGGTAGCATCCCTGTTTACCTACTCCACACTCGGGGCGTGCCGCTCGACGCCCTCGCCCGCGAGCTCGACGCGCAGTTGCCCGCCCCCGGTGTGCCGCGCTCGCCTCCCAGCAGTCGGAAGTGGGCTCACGACGACGACCACTTCGTCGAGCAGGCCAGCCAGGAGGCGCGCGATCTCGACACGGTGTACTACAGCAGCGAGCACCTGTTCCTGGCCCTCCTGCGCGACCGCGCGGGCGCTCCCGCCCGGGCGATGGCGCGTTACGGAGTCGGCTGCGCTGAGGCGCAGGCGGCCGTGCGGTGGATCTACACTGCGCAACCTGGATCGTCACCCCCGTGGCAGGCCACCGCCTAACGGGTCGTTGCAGCTGCCGAAGGCGCGCAACGTCGCGCGCCGGTGGCATAGATCACGCTCGCACCTTCGCAGCTGAACTCCTGCGTTAGGCAGCAACGCTCCACGATTTGAGCTAATCCGTTTCGCGCCGTTCGTGTCGCATTTCTGCGCTGGTCGCCATGGAACACGAGCGCAGCTTGCCGAAATGAAAGTCCGGGACGTCGTTCGCCTACTGCTCGACGACGGGTGGTACCTTGCGCGAAGTCGCGGAAGCCATCACCAATACAAGCATCCGACGAAGCCCGGGCGGGTCACCGTGCCTGGTTCCGGCAACGACGACCTGGCTCCAGCAACGTTGAATAGCATCCTCAAGCAAGCTGGCGTGAAGGCGCCGCCGAGGGAGTAGTCCCATGCAGCGCTACCTAATCGTCATCGAGCCGACCGCGACGGGATTCTCGGCGTACTCCCCTGATCTTCCGGGCTGCGTATCGACTGGCGCGACGCGCGCCGAGGTTGAGGCCAACATGGGCGAGGCTGTTGCGCTCCACTTGGAAGGGCTCCGGGAGGATGGCGAGCCCGTACCAGCTCCTCACACCTACGCTACATACGTTGAGGTTGCTGCCTAACGAGGCGTTGAAGCAGACGCCGCAGACTCGTTAGGATGGCCGTAATCGCTTCGCGAGCGGCGGCCTCGGTGGACTGCGCCGCAGCTCAACGCCAGGTCCGTTATCCCGCTTCAGCTACTCCGCACTCCCAGAGGGTTTACCATCGTAGAATCACGACAATGACGCTCAACGAAACTCTCAAGCAGCTCAAAGCGCTCGGCGACGTGAAGATGCGGGCGCACAACACCAAGTACGGCGCCGGCGAGGGCCGCTTGCAGGTCGAGGAACTCGGCAGACGGATGGGTCACGATATGTGATGCGCCCCGGGCGTCCGTCACGTTTTCGCGCCACGCGAAACGAAGCGAATGGTCGCCGGGTTGCAGCCAGCGGCGGGCTACTTGTGGAGCCGGCACAATACGGTTAGACACAGCGTGCGATGCCGCATCTCCTTCGTGTGAGCGCGGCGCCTAAACGCGCCGGTTGATTGGAGCGCAGAATCATGAACAATCTCTATGCGAGAGCAGTCTTTTTCGTCGCAGACGCTGAGCGATCACTGCACTTCTATACGGAGCAACTTGGTTTCTCCGTCGATTGGAAGGACTCGCCGGAGCCACCGACTTATGTGTTTCAAGTAAGCCTTTTCGGTTTCGAGTTGATCCTCAATCAAGTTCACGACGGCATCAGAGAACGGGCCGGCCATGGACGACGCTTTATCGGCCTCGAAGACGATCAAATCGAGCCAGTACGGAAGCACATTGCAGCAAAGGCATCGCAACCGAGCGTGTTGATTGGGGGCAACCAACGCTTGTCGTCCGGGACTTGGACCAGAACGAGCTTTTCTTCTGGGACTGGCCGGACAAGCCGGCGCCCGCCGTCGGAGCGAGCGACGTTGCGGAGTTGATGACATGACAAAACTCAAGTCCGGTACTTCTCGTTAGGCGTAGCTGAATCTTTCCGCATCGGAACCACTTATGGAGCGTGCCGTCCCAATCCTTCCGGGGGACAGTGTCCAGATCGCCAAGGACTTCTATGTAAATCGTCTCGGGTTCAGAGTGCGCTTCGAGGCGAGCGACGATGGGACCAATGGGCTCATCGGCTTTGAGCGCGGCGGGATTTGTGTGACAATCGACTGCCCCATGTCGGGTCATAGCAGGAACGCGTGCGCCACGCTCGAGGTTGAAAGCGCTGACGCGTACTACAATGAATGGAAAGACAAGGTGGCGATTGGACGTGCGCCGATCAACGAGCCATGGGGCGGACGTACGTTCGGCGTACAAGATCCATTCGATAACACCATTTTTGTATCGCCCGGGGTCGGATCTTGAAATACGTGTCCTATCCATTGCGTTCGATGACCAATTTCATGCGGCAATAGTTTGCGACAGTTTCGCGTGGTTTAGATGTCGTATTTCAAGATCCGACCCCAGCTGTACATTCTGCCGACTCCTCTCCCTCATCCGCCAATGTCCTCGCTCCGCGCTCTCGCGCTTCTCGTCGCGACCGCTGCCCTCGGCGCCTGCGCCTCCCGCGGAGGCATCTCCACCAGAGCGACGGCGACCGGGTTGTACGACGTCATCATCGAGAACGGACGCGTGGTCGACGGCACCGGCGCCGCATGGTACTACGGGGACGTTGCCTTCCGCGGCGACCGGATCGCCGCCATCGGCCCGCGCGGGATGTTCCGCTCCGCGCGGACGCGCGAGCGCATCGACGCCACGGGGCACGTCGTCTCGCCAGGCTTCATCGACATTCAGGCGCACTCGATCGGGCATTACATGCGCGGCGACGGCAAAGCGATCTCGATGGTCACACAAGGGATCACTACCGCAATCCACGGCGAGGGATCCTCGTTAGGCCCAACGAACGACAAGATCCTCGCCACCGTGACCGACACGGCCGCGCGGCGACTCCTCGCGAATTTCAGCGGCCCGCACGGCTTCAGCGACTGGCTCGAATACATGGTCGGGCGCGGTGCGTCGCAGAATGTCGGATCGTTCCTCGGTGACGGGACCGTTCGCGAATACGTGAAGGGCGAGGAAGCAGGTGCGCTGTCGCCCGTCGAGCGCGACACGATGAAAGCGATGGTGGCTCGCGCCATGGCGGACGGCGCCTTCGGGATCGCCAGTGCACTCATCTATCCACCGAATACATACGCCTCGACCGAGGAGCTGATCGACGCTGCAAAGGCGATGGCGCCATACGGTGGCATATACATCACGCACATGCGGAGTGAGGGGGACAAGTTCCTCGAAGCGATTGACGAGGCGATGCGCATCGGGCGAGAGGGGGGAGTGCCGGTGGAGATCTACCACCTCAAGGCGAGCGGGCCGCGCAACTGGCCCAAGATGCCCGTCGCCATCGCCAAGATCGATTCGGCCCGCGCCGCAGGGCAGGACGTCCAGGCGAACATGTATCTCTATCCCGCGGGCGGGAACTCGTTCGCGAGCTGCATCCCGCCCAAATACGCAGCCGGGGGGAAGCTCCTCGAAAACCTGAAGAACCCGTCGCTGCGTGCCACGATGGTCGCCGAAATGCATGCGGTGGACGCCGGCTACGAGAACCTCTGCGAGATCGCGACGCCGGCGAACGTGATGGTAGTCGGTTTCAAGAAGCCGGAGTACCAGAAGTTCGAGGGGCAGCGCCTCGAAGAAATCTCCAAAGCGTTAGGCAAGGACTGGGCTGAAGTGATCATCGACCTCAACGTCGAGGAGCAACTCGGACTTGGAGAGCTCCTGTTCCTGATGAGCGAGGACAATATCAAGCTCCAGCTCAAGCAGCCGTGGCTGAAGTTCGGGACCGACGCCGGCTCCACTGACCCGACCACAGCAACGGGGATGACCCACCCGCGGACCTACGGCAACTTCCCGCGCCTCTTCGCGAAGTATGTGCGCGACGAGCGAGTCATCCCTCTCGAGGACGCGGTGCGCAAAGCGTCGTCAGCGGTCGCGACGCGGTTGCACCTGACCGACCGTGGCGTAATCAGGGTCGGGCTCAAGGCCGACGTGATCGTCTTCGACCCGGCCACTATCAAGGACAACGCCACATTCGAGAAGCCGCACCAACTCTCAACTGGCGTGCGCGACATGTTCGTGAACGGGGTGGCAGTGCTACGAAACGGGAATCACACGGGGGCGAAGCCAGGCGTGGTGGTGCGCGGACCGGGCTATCGCCGCTAGGTCGATCGAAGGGAGCGGCTAACGTCACGCGTTATGCTCATGTCGGCTGTTTGTTGCGACGACCGATGTGTCCGGCCATTGTGCTGAAGTAGACGTCTTCCACGTCCGGCTCAACGCCCTCAAAACCGTTAGGCGCGGTAGCGCTGCAGACGCGCACCACAGTGCGCCCGGCAAGCAACTTCGTCGAGATCACGGCGTGCTCCCGCTCCAGCGCGCCTAACTCCTGCTTTGAGATAACGCGGCTCCAAATGCGGCCGCGCAGATCTGACACTGCGCGCAGCGGTTCGGCCTCGAGCAGGATCTCGCCTCCATCGATGATGGCCATCCGTGTGCACAACTCGCTTACGTCATCTACGATATGCGTGGAGAGCAGCACCACGCTATTCTCGCCTAACTCCGCGAGCAGATTTAGAAAACGCACACGCTCGGCTGGATCGAGACCGGCGGTCGGTTCGTCGACGATCATGAGTTTGGGATTGCCTAACAACGCGACGGCGACGCCGAAGCGCTGCTTCATGCCGCCCGAATAGCCACCGAGTTTCTGCTTGCGCACTTTCCAGAGGTTCACTTGCCGCAGGAGCGCGTCCACCACATCTCTCCGCTCGCTCTTCTGCGCGATCCCCTTGAGCAGCGCGAAGTGGTCCAGCAGATCCTCGGCGCTCACCTTGGGGTAGACGCCGAATTCCTGCGGCAAATAGCCGAGTGTTTTGCGGACCGCATCCTTCTGATTGAGCACGTCGATGTCGCCAAACTGAATGCTGCCCGCGTCAGCCTCCTGCAGCGTGGCGACGATGCGCATCAGCGTGGACTTGCCCGCGCCGTTAGGCCCGAGCAGGCCATACATCCCTTGCGGAATTGTGAGCGTGACGTCCTTCAGCGCCGGGACGCCATTGGGATAGGTCTTGGAAATGCCTCGGATCTGTAGATCCAACACGGGTCGAGCCTAACGACCTGAGACTGTGCGAGTCTCCCCGTGTGCAATGAGTCTGAAGAACAACGCGGAGCCGATGGCGGCCACTGCGCCTAACGCTATCGTTATGGCGATCATTACGGCGGGCGCAACCGGCCTCACATATGGCTGATCAATCGCGATGTCCTGCGTCAGTCCCATCAGGGCGGCAAGAACGCCCAACATGAGACCAGTCACCACACCCCATGTGGCGATGCGGGCAAGCGACACTTCATCGAAACTTCGCCCGCGATCTGAAATCCAAAGCAGCGCGGAAAACACGATTCCGCCAACGAAGCCAGCGAACGCCATTGCCGCCGGCCAGATGTCGATCAACTCTCCGTGCGGATCCACAAACGCCTCGATAAGCCCACCAAATCCGACACCCCATCCTATGATCCACAGCAGGATCATCGCGCCGGCACCGCGAAAGCCACTTTGCCATTTCTTCATCGTGCTCCCGTCGCTATTGACGCTTAAAGATGGAGTACAAGCCTTTCGCCGGATTGAAGCCCATTTCAGTGGCCGGCCCCGAGTTGCCGCTGCGATGAAACGTTAGGACGATATTGTTGAAACGGAACGTCCATCCGTCGAGCCGAATCAATGGCCGCGGCGGTGAGCCGTTGGCTGAAACCATCGGGCCCTGCGGCCCTTGCGTCACTTCGATGGTGAACTCGCGCTCTGCGCCGCGACCGCTATAACGCCCAATGAGCGGCGCTTGATCTCCAGTGAATGGCTTCGCAGTCGCAGCTGGACGCTTGCCGTCGCGCAGTAACGTCCAGGCCAGCGCTTCCGCGACTTCTTCGGGATCGAGTGTGCCGTTGCTGTTATGCAGCACGACGATCGCTGTCTGCGACTCGGGATACCAATTCCCCTGCGTCCAGAATCCGGCGTTGACGCCGCCGTGTTCGTAAAGCTCAAGTCCATTGAAGTCTTTGTAGACGCCGAGACCCATTCCATATCGCAGCGTCGCCCAGTCGGTCAACTTCCCCGGCGTCGTCATCTCGGCGTACGACTTCGGCGACAGCACTTTGCCACCGTGCAGCGCCTTGAGCCACGTGATCATGTCTCCTGCGGTTGAACACAGTGAACCTGCGGCAAATCCCCAGGCGTGGACGTTTGTCGGGGCGCGCATGATTTGGCCGTTGCGAATGCCGTAGCCGTGCGCGCGGCGCTCAATGTTCTCATAGCTGTTGCAATACATCGATCGCTTCATGCCTAACGGTTCGAAGAACTTTTTCTCAACGTAGTCCTCATAGCTCATGCCGCTGGCCTTTTCGACGATCAGGCCGAGGAGCCAGAAGCCAGAGTTGCTGTATAGCTGCGCCGTGCCGCTCGGGAAATCGAACGGGTGTTTCTTGATGAGCGCGTATGCAGAATCGCGCGGGAAGACGCGGTTCGAGACGAGCACCGGAAACTCTTTCGTCTCCGTGAAGTTGTGGATGCCCGACGTGTGGTAGAGGAGGTTCCGGAGCGTGACTTTGTTGCCACGTGTGTCGAAATCGGGCAGCCACTTCGTTAGGTCGTCGTCGAGGCTCAGCTTTCCTGCGTCACGCAGCTGAAGAATCGCGACGGCGGTGAACTGTTTGGCCTGCGAACCGATTTCGAACATCGCATCGCTCGGCATCGGGATGTTCCATTCCACGTCGGCCTTGCCATATGCCTTGAAGAGGATCGTGTCCGTGCCTTTCACCACCGCGATGACGCTGCCTACGACGAGTTGGCGCGCCACGCCCGCTCCGGCGATGGAGTCGAGCTTTTGTACGAGAGTCTGGGCGGATTGCGCAACCGCCATCGAAGTGGCGATGACGACGAGCGCAACGGCGCCTAACGCAGGGCGGAAACTGTGTGACTGCGGCATGCGTTCGGTTTGTGGCTAAGGGGGAAATAGGGTCGCATCAAGTACTTTGTACGGTAAAGTACTAGTGTGGCCGTGGTCAAGTCGCTGCCCCGCGATTGTGATAATTGGCTACTGCCTGAGGACGCCCAGTACGTGCATTTTCGGCACGATGACGCTGACTATCACCCGCTAATTGATCACGCGCGAGGGCGGCGTTAACGACGCAACTGCTGGGATCAGTGGCCTAACCCGTTACGCCCGGTTAACACACTTTGGCGCCGAGTATCTCGCTGACTTCGGGAAAATAGACCGGCAACCGGCACGATCTCGTACCCCGCGCGTTTTGCATACTCGGGGACGTAATACGCCGGCGGATAATACTCATCCGTTTTGATGCCGAGCACGGCGATGCGCTTCGTGCGCTCCAGCAGTGCGCGGATATCGCTGGATCTCTCGATCAGAGCCAAAGACGTGGTAGCGGCGTCACGCGGTCAACGGCTTTACGCAGTGATGCCTAACGTGGTTGCGGCATAATGACATTGCTTCCGTCCATCGGTAGATCTCGGGCAGCACCTAATAGGAGTTGCCATAAGGAATGAGCAAACTTACGGCGCAAAATCACTCGACCAAGTCTGGCCCAAGTCGTCGAGAATCGCGTCGCCTAGTCGCAGACCAGTTTCTTCATTCGGACCGCTACACTGGTGGTCGACATGCCGACGATGTCGCCGCACGTGTTCACGCCGTGTGGGAAGATGTTCAGCGCCCATGTCGTGGTCCCTTTGCGTGACATGCCGCCGGTTGCTGTCTGCCAGACAATCCGCCCCTTGTCGCTGATCGCGACGCGCCCGTACAACGAGGCGTTCGGAGCGAGGACGAGTGCGGGGGGGCCCGCACTTGCATTCCAGTAGACCGGGGCACCGAAGCTACTGCTGGCGTTGGACGCCCCAACCACCTCGTTCGCGTCGTTCACTGCATGAGCCCAACTTTCGCTGTGACCCGGTGCAGGCTGGAGGTAAGCCCCGATCGAGACCGTCTTCAGAAAACCCCGCTTGAACGACCAGCCGCCGATCTCGATCCAGCCGGCACCCACAATCGTGCCGAGGTCGTTGATGCCGTAGGCGTCCACCATCGTTTTGTCCTGAACAACGATGGGGGAACCGCAGGAGCTGCCGAGCGGCCACGACCAGGCCGCCGAGTTAGATGAACCGACCACGGTTCCTGCGTTGTTCACGCCCCAGCCAGATCCGCCGTATCCGCTAGCGGAGTGGCAGCCGATGAGCGTGACGACGCTGCTACCACCCCTGGACCATCCCCACCGGGCGGGAACCGTTTTCCCGCTTCCCAATATCACCGCCCCCGTCAGGTATGCGCCGTTGTCGCTGGTGGCCGTGGCCACCCCGGCGCTCGCTGAAAGTGGCAGCGCGAGCTGCTTCATGCCGCCGGCTTGTGTCCAGTAGAACGGCAGCTGGCCGGGAGAGTAGGACTGACCTACCACCACACCGTTGTCGCTGACGTCGTGAGCAATAGAGAAGTTGGTGCCGGGTAGTGTTCCCAGGGCCGTCGTAGTCCAGGTCGGCGGCGACCCTTGTGGGCCGACGTCGGCGGTGTACGCGTCAGAGAGCACCGCCCGCCGCGTCGCGGCAGTCGGCTCGTCGCAGGCGCTGAGAATGACTACTAAGAGTGCGCCACCTCGTCGAACGCTTCCTGGCCGCATCATGTGCAATCGCCTGACGTTGATGATCTTCTTCGCACATCCCTCCTGCGCGAAAAGCACCAATGAGGGGCAACCCTTACGGCCTCCTTCGAGCGGGTGGAGCACCGTCGCCCGCCAAAACCCTCTTCACGATCTGCACCTCCATGATGCGCGGTCGGTGCCGCTCCAGTCATCCGTGGCTCGCGGGTGGCTCCGCTCGGCCCGGCGCTTATCGGCTTGACTTCGCGCCCGCGTCACTACCTAATGGTGCAGTTCCATACCCGCCGTCGCGTGAGCGCTGAGCACCCTGCCCGGACGCGCACCACAACGTTGCTCCACACCGCCGTCACTGGTGACGCCGCCGCGGCCGAGTCGCTCGACGCGCTCGTACCGCTCGTCTACGACGAGTTGCGGGCGATGGCGAGTCGCAAGCTCGCGGGTGAGCGCGGGGACATCACCCTGCAGACCACGGAGCTAGTGCACGACAACTGCGATGTTGAAGGGCTGTGTGTGGCCAGTCGAAGGCGGAACGTAGGAAGCGCTACCAGCCGTGGCTAGGCTTACTATCGTGGCTACCCGCTATCACCTATGGTGTTGGAGCATCGGCTCCGGCCGCACGTGTCGTCAGTCGGGAGCTCGGGTTAGTTCGTCAGGGGGCGCGTTAGGTCCATCACACGGCTGGCTATCACCAGTCGCGGAGACGGCTGTGCCCGAACCGTTAGGCTCTCAGAGGATAAGTTGCTGCGGAAGCACTTTGGCGCAATAATGCGCAACGGAGTATCAGGCCGCCGGCGACCGTTTGCGCCCAAGACGGGGAGGCCCCCCCTGTGTTCGTCCCTGTGCGCGAAAACTACGTCGCTCAGTCGCAGACCAGCTTCTTCATTCGGACCGCTACCCTGGTGGTCGACATGCCGACGATGTCGCCGCACGTGTTCACGCCGTGTGGGAAGATGTTCAGCGCCCATGTCGTGGTCCCTTTGCGTGACATGCCGCCGGTCTGAGTAGACCAAACGATCCGGCCCTTGTCGCTGACCGCGACAATCCCGTACAACCAGTTGCTGGGCGCCAGGACCATGGCTGGCGGGACTCCACTCGCGGTCCAATAGACCGGGGCGCCAAAGCCACTGCTGACGCTGACGTCCCAACGACAAGATTCGCGTTGCTCACCGCGTGGGCCCAGCTTTCGCTATCGCCCGAGGCACTGGCGGCGCGCGTCCACGCGGGACACGCACGACAAGACACACGCACCCGCGGCGACACGCGGCACAGCGGTGCGCGGCGTGGCTCCTGCCGTCGATCGGGCTCGTCAGCCGCCGGAGCCCACGCCTACTTGACGTTCACGAGCACTTTGATCAGCCCCCTGCCAGGGCCCGCGAACTCCTGCAGCGCCTTGCCCAGGATTGCACCTGTCGGGTACAGCTTGACTCCATTTACAATCACTGGGTCGGTGCGCATAGCATGTCCCGGCGTCGCCGCCGTCACGAGGATGTCGCCCCGACGAATGGCCCCGTTCTCGGCGCTCACCCGGGTAGGGATCACTCCAACGACACCCACCGGCACCATGTCACTCTGCGACTCGTCGATACCACGCTCCGTCAGAAGCACGCCGGGCTTGGTCGCGTAGACCCCGATCACGTGCGTAGAGTAGCGCTCTGCCGACCGCGCCACACGCCGGTCCCTGCGCGTCGAGATGACGAGCACATCGCCGGGACGGAGATCGGCAACGTGTCCGTCGACCTCGAAGGACTCGGCGACATCGGCGCCACCCGTCTGTGTGCCGCCGTTGAAGAAGCCCTTGCCGGTGCGGTCGATGCGCGCCTGATTCACGAGGGTTGGTGCCCCGGCCCGAAAGACCGCGATGTCGCCAGAGAAGCCGTGCTGGTCGGCCAGCAGCGCGGCGCCGGTCCCGTACGTCTCAGCGCGCAACGCCGCGCCGGTGCTGAACTGCCCTGATTCAACGTGCGCCGCGTTCGACGTGCCATGGTGATAGGCGCGCAGTCCGGGGTTGTTGTTGCCGATGACGCTGTTCCCGATCGCCCCGCCGATTCCATTGCCACTGTTCGCCGTGAGGGCCACGCCAGTACCACTGTGCAGGGCCTCGATCGTTGAGCCTGTATTGCTCGCGTTCGTCGACCAGAACCTACCCGCCACGCTCACACCGGCACCGGACGTGGTGCCCTTGATAGCAACGCCATTGGCGGTTGTTTGGGTGGCGTGGAGCAGGTTGCCGCCCCCCGCGCTCGCCAGCCGCAACACGTCGCTGGCGTTGTTGGCGTTCGTGATTTCGAACGACGACGCCATTCCCGTGCCATAGTTCTGCGCATACGAGGCGATGCCGCTGCCTCCGTGTCGGGCGTTGAGTGCGACTTGTGTGTTGGTTGAGCTGGTGTTTCTTATCATCGCGGCCTGCCCCGAACCGGTCTGGGTGACGCTGAACGCCGTGTTGGCGCTTCCCACCGTGCCGCTGAAAGGCAGGACGAGGCTACTCGTTGTTAGTTGGTCCTTTTCCACTCCGATCTCCGACGGCGCCGTAGCGGCCACGCCGTAATCACCGATTGTTGCGAGCGACGCGACATGTCGCGGCACGGTTGGCGACTCGCGGTCGCTGCAGCTGGCAGAGAGCACGAGCCCGGCGATGAGTGCGACAGGTGTTAGGCGATTCATGTGGCGATCTCCGGTTGCGGGTGCCCAGCTGGCTGCCTAGTCTGACGGACGTGCGGGAAAGGGAATTCAATCGAAGAGTCCGTCACGAAACGGCGTGCGCACGAAGCTCTCGATGTACGGCCGGAGGTCAATCCGCCTCGCGCCAGTGAACGCAGGCACCACCAGTTGATCCTCTGCGAGGGCAAGAAGGCGGCAGTACTCTGGGACTGCCGCATCGTGATCGCTCGCGGGCGGAGCGCCCGATCGAGCAACTCCTTCGTCCGCTGGTGGTTGCGGCTCTGTGGAAGGGCGATGGTGCGCCAGTCATCGAGGTTAGTGCCAAGAAGGAGCACGGCGTCGTCCGGGTACCATTCGGCGGCGATGCGATGCTCCTCAAGCGGGAGGAAAGCCAAAGCTGGCAGAAGTTGTAACTCGCCGGTCGATTCCAGCCGGCGCTTGAGCGGGAGATACCAGCCCGTAGGTGAGAGGATCGCCACGCGCTGCACCATGCGTCGCTCAGTCGCACACGAGCTTCTTCATAAGGACCGCCACAGCGTTCGTCGACTTGCCGACGATGTCTCCGCACGCGTTCACGCCGTGTGGGAAGATGTTCAGCGCCCATGTCGTGGTCCCTTTGCGTGACATGCCGCCGGTCTGAGTAGACCAAACGATCCGCCACTTGTCGCTGACCGCGACAAACCCGTACAACCAGTTGCTGGGCGCGAGGACAAGGGCTGGCGGGACTCCACTCGCGTTCCAATAGACCGGGGAGCCAAAGCCACTGCTGACGCTGGACGTCCCAACAGTAAGCTTCGGATGCGCGTCGCTGATTGCGTGGGCCCAGCTTTCGCTATGGCCCGAGGCAGGGAGGAACTGCTTGTTAAGTTGGGGGGAGCCTGCGTATATGTAGCCCCGCCTGGGTGACCATCCTCGCCCCACAATGAGGCCCAGGTTGTTGATGCCGTTGGCGTCCGACATCGTCACCCCGTCAATGACGATGGGTGAACTGCAGTTGCTGCCAAACAGCCACCGCCAGGCCGCCCCGTTAGACGCACCGACGACGGTTCCGACATCGTTCACGCCCCAGCCAGATCCGCTGTAACCGCTACTTGAGGCGCACCCGATGAGGGTGACGACGCTGTTACCGCCCGACCATCGCCACCTGGCCGGGACCTTGCGGCCATCTCCCAGCGTCACCGACCCCGTTATGTACGCGCCGTTGTCGCTGATCGCACGAGCCACCGCGGAAGTCGCATGAATCGGAACCGCGAGCTGCTTCATGCCGCCGGCTTGTATCCAGTAGAACGGCAAAAGAACACTCGAGCTCTGCTGCGACTGCCCGACCACGATGCCGGTGTCGCTGATGTCGTAAGCGATGGAGAAGTTGTTGCCGGGTAGCGCTCCCAGGACCGTCGTGGTCCAGGTCGGCGGCGACGCTTGTGGTCCGACGACGGCGGTGTGCGCGTCAGAGAGCACCGCCCGCCGCGACGCGACGGTCGGCTCGCCGCACGCACTGAGAACGACCACTGCGAGTGCGCCCGCTCGTCGAACTCGTCCCAGCCGCATCATATTCAATCCCTCAGGCGTTGATGATTTTTCGCTGCGCCCCTTCCTGCGCGAAAAGCGCCAATGAGGGGCAACCCGGCAGCTAGATCGACTCACGACTCGCCGCGTGCTTGACTTCACCCTGGCTCACCTGCCTAATGGTGGAGCCCCCACCCGCCGTCTTGTGAGCACTCAGCAGTGGGCTCGGACGCGCACCACATCGCTGCTCCACACCGCCGTCTCGGGCGACGCTGCCCCGGCCGAGTCGCTCGACGCGCTCGTGCCGCTCATCTACGACGAGCTGCGGGCGATGGCGAGTCGCAAGCTCGCGAATGAGCGCGGGGACATCACCCTCCAGACCACGGAGCTAGTGCACGAAGCATTTCTGCGGCTGGTGGACGCGACCCAGGTGACGCGTCGCGGACGGGCCTATTTCTTTGCCGCCGCGGCGCTGAGCATGCGCCGCGTGCTCGTGGATCATGCGCGCCGCCGGTCCACGGCCAAACGCGGCAATCTCAGCGACATCTCGGACTGGTTGCGTGTGGACGACGCGGGGATCGCCGTGGACACGTTTTCCGCGGAGCTGCTCGACCTCGACGCCGCCCTCATCCGCTTGGCCGCAATCGAGCCTCGTCAGGCACGCGTCGTGGAGTGCCGCTACTTCGGCGGGCTGACTGTAAAGGAGACCGCGGACGCGTTAGGCATCTCCGAACGCACGGTGAAGGCCGACTGGTCCGTCGCACGCGCGTGGTTGTACGCCTCCCTCGGCCGCTCCCCGAGAAGCTGACGTGGACACCACGCCATCGCGCGGGCCAGCGCCCGAATCGCG
>JBQTIF010000137.1:0-1776 GCA_052388395.1 Gemmatimonadaceae bacterium
GTGCTTACACCGGGCGTCACTCCCGCCGTAATACGTCCTTGGACTTGCGAGCTGGCGAGCGAATCGACGGTGCGCCGGGTCTTAGCAAACCCGTCACGGAACAGTGAGTCCAACACGATGCGAATCGCTTCCGCCGCGACTGTCGCTCCGTCTAGGGCGCCAGGCGAGGGCTCCGGGAGTGTCGCGAGACCGTTCAGGCGCCCTGCAAATGAGCGCAAACCACTCGCAGAATCCGAGGCGTACCCTTCATACAGTGCCACAGCGCCGTATGCCGAGATGCGCGAGGCAACCGGAGGACCGAGTCGCTCAGCGCGAACAAAGGACAGCGATGACCGCAGCCACTGACCCACGTACTGAGCGTCGGCCGGTGGGGTCGCCGGTTGCGCACATCCAAAAGCGAGCGCGCCCGCGCATATCGCGAGGGACAGAGACATTGGGGGGGGACGTCGCACGCGAGTATGGTACTCCGCGGTCCGGACGGTGGGCAACCCGGCGGGACTGGCGATAATGTTCGGCTCAACCAGACCGAACCAGCTAAGACGGATGCTTTTTCGCGCTCTCGCTCCCGTTGTGTTGCTCTTCACCGTCGTTGCCTGCCGGGACCGCCCCCGCGACAACGAGGAGCAAGCGACAGAGCAACGAGTCGACAGAAGAACCCCGCGCAGCAGTCCCGCAATCGACTCTATGCGCGCGCGGCGCAACGCCTCGCTCGCCAAACGACCAGACACACTAGGCATGCGCGCGGACTCCGGCCGGATACTCGGTTCCCCTAACGCCAAGCTGTGGGTCATCGTGACGAGCGATTTTCAGTGCGCGCCTTGCCGCGAATTCTCGCTCCGGGTCCTGCCGCTGCTGCGCAAGGAGTTTGTGGATAACGGCCTCGTGCGTCTCGCGTTCGTGAATCACCCACAAGATCGTCACTTCAATGCGCGATTCGCTGCGGCGGCGGCGCTGTGTGCCGCGGCCGCTGGACATTTCTGGGAGATGCACGATTCTCTCTACGCACAGCAGACAGTGTGGCACCGGATGACGGATCCGCGTCCCTATCTGGATTCATTGGCTGTCGCCGCTGGCGTACGACCGCAGGCACAGACGGACTGTACGTCGCGCAACCGGATGCTGCATCGCTTGTCGCTCGACATCGAGCAAAGTCGCCAGTCAGGTGTAGTTGAAGTACCTACCGTCTTCGTTCGTGATCGACGCCTCGCAGCAGATGAGCTTACGTACACGGCACTGCGAGCTGCCGTCACTCAGGCACTGTCAGAACGCTGACTCATGCAAGCTGCAGTGATGGCTCCCGCTAAATTGAACCCTTCCCTCCCAAAATCACTTGCGTTCCATCCAAGCTCAGCGACTACGAACGGGCCTGATAAAGCTGATGCGCGTGAGCGCGCTCGTCGCTTTCTCGGCGTGCTCATCCGACAGTCGCACCGTGGCGTCCGCTCAAGCGGCGACCGGTAGCAGCCAGAGCAAGGCAGATCCGCGGCTCGCCAAAGGCGACCTTGCCCGAATCCAAGGGGCGCCCAGCGCCAAGACCTGGTTCGTGATCGTCAGCGACTTTCAGTGTCCGTACTGCAAACAGTGGCACGATTCAGCGGGTGAAGCACTGCGACGCGAATATGTGGCCACCGGGAAGATTCGCGTCGCGTATGTGAATTACCCGTTAGGCCAGCACCGTCACGCCGTTGCGACAGCCGAAGCGGCGATGTGCGCCGGCTTGCAGGACAAGTTCTGGGAGTACCACGACGCACTTTTCGCGGCGCAGAAACGCTGGCA
>JBQTIF010000138.1:0-14377 GCA_052388395.1 Gemmatimonadaceae bacterium
CGCTTCGCCTTCGTCCTCGCGGACGCCGACGCATGACTTGGGGCCGTCGTGGGTGGCTAGCCCTTCGACGTGCGACTCTTTCATTCGCTACTCCATGCCGGTTTATCCCGGCGCACTAAGCGTTCGACGCAGACGTACGTGTCATCGTCGCACTTGAATACGAAATCGAAGTCGCAGTGCTCCAGAGCGTACCGATAGAAGCAGTGCACTTTGGTCGATAAGTGCCCGTAGTCGTCGTCGGCAGGAAGTACTACGAGCTCAGCGTGATCTGCCGACGCACCCACGCCGGCGAAGAATAGAGCCGCCGTCCCTGGCTGAAGCGCGCGGAGCCAGGTAGCGCGCACTGCGTGTCGCCGGTCTAAGTAGCGGTGACAAGAGCAGACGCCGATGAGGATGCGCGGCGCCGCGTTTCCATGCGCGGTCATGCCTAACGATGCTCTGCCGAGAATCTCGCGTCGTTAGCCGGCACCGGCGCGACGCCCCTGCCACGTCCCTTCTAGCAGCGGTCCGAAGGATCGTTCATAAACCGCGCGCAGATTACATGTCTGCCGCACGCGCGTTCGCTGAGCCAGCGTCGGCGTATATTCCAGTTGCGCCAGGATCTCGCGTGCCACGTCTGCGTAGTAGGCCTGTTCCGACGGTTGATATGTCGTATAGAACCACGCGGAGGAAAACTTCACGTACATGGCGGACTCGCCGTAGATCTCTCGCATAGCCGGGAAATCGTCGTTCAACACCAGAAGGTTCCCGGCTGCTGCGGCCTCTTGGCACACGAGAGAGTACGTTTCCGAAGCCGAAGGATGCACATAGATATTCGTTAGGCGGAAGAGATCCTGCACGACGCGGCGCGGGACTTCAACTGCCGCCCGCCGCATGATAGTGTCGGGAACTCCCACCAGCGCGGGAAGATCGTTTGTGAAGACCAGTTCGGCCGGGGCTAAGCCGAGCCGCTCGGCTTCCGCACGGATCTCGTTGCGATACTGGATGAAGTGCGCACCCGTGGAGTGAAAGTTCAAGACGAGCAGCCTAACGCTCGCGCCCGCGCGTTTGAGCTCGGCGAACAGCCGCACGATTTTTTCAGGCTGCTTACCGCGGTCGAGGCGCACTGGATAGATCGCCACCACATCGGCGTTATCGAGGGTGCAGTATTCAAGCAGGGCGCGGGAGAGTGGATGAAAATCGAAGGTCTCGGCCAGGTCGACCGGGTGCGGAACGACGGCGACCGCATCGTCCGGGACGGCAAATTGCCGGGCGAGGCGCGCCGCGTCAGTCGCGTTAGGATATACCAGCGTACCAAACGGGAATGGTGTGAAGCGCGCCGCGCGCGGATCACCGCGGCCGAACGTCTTGTGCCCTTCGGGAGCGGAATGAATCCAGTGCAGCCAGCGCACGTGCGGAAACTCCAGCGCTAGCTCGCGGCACGCGACGTTGTACGTGAGGTGCTGCGCTAAGTACAGGATGTCGTGGGTCATGACAACATCGCTGCAGGCGACGGCTAGCCGCAGCCGCCCCTTGATGAAGTCGACGTCGCCGCGGAACGCGGCTGGTCTATCCAGCATGTCGGCCTCGCGCTGCACATGCAGTACCGGCATACGCAGCTGGCGGAACGAAGGGGAACTGAAAACGCCACGCCCGGCGAAGCCATCGCAGGCCACAACAGTTACATCGTGCCCAGCGCGACGGAGCATTTCGAGCTGCGTCGCGACGACGTTGCATAACGAGAAAGCTTCGAACTGCTCGACAAAAGTTGTAACGACGGCAACTCGCATGGTCGCTGCTCCCGAAATGGTCCGTGCCCAAAACGGCACTGCTCAACGGCATGCAGGGCGGCGCGCCGATCGGCACGCCACCCTACCACGCCGCTTAATTCCACGCCGCAATCCAATTCTCCTGGATCAAGAGCGCGTTTCTCCTGAAGCGGGCGCTGATCGTCTCCCCCTTCACCGAATACTTGGCCGAGTCGAAGAAGAAATCGCGCAGGTGCGCCTGGTCTTCGCTGGTCAGCTTGGTACCGAGCTGCTGATAGGCCTCGATCGCATCACCGAGCAGGGTACCTCCCTCACGGGCGTGCACGATGTAGGCGTCGATGGAAGCTTTGGGGATTTGATTCAACTCGGCGACAATGCTCCAGATGTGACGGCGATCGTTGTCGTCGTCACCGACAAACTGACCGACTTCTACCAGCACCCCTAACGAGTCGGTGAGCAGGCGAGACCACTTCTCGATGAGCGAAGCACTGCCGAGTGTGCCGGCGATGCTCATGTTTTCTACCAGCCGCAGCAACGCACGTTTCGTACGTTTGAACACGTTGAACAGCTCTTCCTTTTTCTGCTGCTCCGTCAATTCCCTCCCTGTCACGTTATTCGGATCGACACCGAGCAAATCGTTCGCAGCGAGACCGACGAACTCACGGAACAAGGTCTTGAAAGTCACGTTGACGTTAGGCGTTGCAGCTGTGCCTAAATCGAACTGCGCGCGTGCCGCTTCGAACAGTTTCGCTTCCGTCCTGGTATTGTCGGATGCTCGGGCCAGGATGCTATCGATTGTCGCCTGATGGTTGTCGATCAGCGCCTGTGTGCTCCTCAGCGGTAGTGTCGAAGTGTTTGTCGGCGTGCTCCCCGAAATCCGCGGCGTATTCAGAAGAGTATTGAGCCCTCCTATCGCCCCCGGTACTCGCGCCAGCATGTAGTTCGTCACTGTATAGAGGCGCCGGAACTGACGCGCTTCTTCGATGTTGACAGCCGCATCGCGGTCGAACCTCGGGTTGGCGACCTTGCTGTCGAGATCATCGAAAGCCGTCGACCCCGCAGGGAGGCCCCCGGACGCAGTCGGTGCAATCGTCGCCGTGGTCGCCGTGGTGCCCGTTGTTGCCGTTGTCGACGAGGACGTCGTTGACGAATCGGTCGTTGTCGTTCCCGTGGTCGTGGTTCCTGTGGTGGTCGTGCCCGTAGTCGTTGTGTCTGTCGTGGTGGTGTCGGTGGACACCGTAGCTGTCGTGCCCATGATCGTCCTCGTGTCGGTTGATGTGGTTAAGGTCGTCGCCGTTGTCGACGTCGTTGTCGTTGACACAGCGCTGTGCTGCAGCTCAATGTTCTGGCGATTGGTACCGGCGCCGACTTCGAACGTCGCTGTGGTGACAGCAATAGCGCCGAGCGCGGTCACGCGAATCGAGTAGCCTTTACCCTCCTTGACGTTGTCGAAGGCGAAGCGACCTTCTGGGTCGGTCGATGCCTTGGCGCGGGTTGTCTTGCTCTTGATGAGACGCACCTCTGCGTCGGAGACACCTGTGGTCGTTCCGGACCATCGCACGGCTCCCGTTAGGCGTGTCATGGCTCATCCCTCCCCGCCGGGTGCTGGCTCAGCCGGCCCCGCAGCAGGCGATGCACCCTCACCTGATTCAGAAGGAGACCCGCCGTTAGGCGGTTGACCAGCGGCCGTTTCGTTTGTCGGCACCACCGCAGGCGTGGAGCCCCCCGACCCGGTTTCCGCCGGCGCTGCGATCGGCGGCGCAGTGGGGGGCGCACTCGTCGCTACAGCATCTCCCCATGCCGTCCAGCCGATGCGTGCCTCACACGTTATGCCCGTTCCTGGCCGCTCGATCCAACTCGCGAGCTCCTGCGACGCTTGACCATTCCAGTCGAGTATTGCGTCGATCGCGAAGCCGTCGCCATTGCGAGGCGCGAGCCGTAGTGTCAGCCCCAGTCCTCCGATGAAGGACTGCAGCAGCGCGTCCCCATTCGTCCGCGGAGCATCGGCGACCGCGCAGCGCAAGATCCCCGTGTCCGTGAAGCCAGCCGCGGTACAGCGTCCCTGCCCTGCCGGTCCGCTCAACGCGGAGAGGCCGGCGCCGAATTGTGAGATCGACCCGTCAGCCGCGACGACGCCTTGGCCATGGCCGCTCGTGTCGAGCCGCCACGTCGCGTCAGGCATTGTCACGGCGGTCGGCCCTTCAGCAGGCGGGGAGAGAATCGCAAGATCAACGCGCGCGGTCGCGTCCGCCCCCACCGCGAGCAGCGTGATCCCTGCGTGCACTTCGGCGGCAGTTAGACGCTCGGTGAACACCGGCCCTTCGCCGGGCGCAACAGAGCGCGCGCGCAGAGCACTCGCTAGCCGTTTCATGACGTCGGCGTTCACCGGCGCGCGCGCCAGCGCAGCAACACCCAACCGCGCTACAGTTCTTGCGCCTTGAGTCACCGGCTGCGGAGCCGCAGGTGGTTCGTTAGGTGCCGATGGGGTACTCGGCTCGGCAGCGGCGCTCGGCGCCGGATGCACAGTGAACCCTTCCTCGCCTTCGGCAGGCCGAAGCTCGGCGAGGACGATCGAGTCGTCATTCACGTCCGGAAGCGCTGTGCGAATGTCCACGCGCGCGCTATCCCAGATGCGCGTCGGTCGCCCCTCAACTTCTCCGTCTGCGCCCTGATCATATGCAGCGCACACGAAATGCGGCGCCGTTGCAATCGAAGCAGGTGTCTCGAGCTTAATTGGTTCGTCGCTCACGACGCGACGTCCTTGGTGATCAAATGCGAGGCCCGGCTGCACCTGGACGGAATGAGCATCTACGCGCGAGACCTCGAATCCACGGTGCACGCGTGCAAGGCCGGCGATGCCGCGCAGGTCAGCGAGCGCAGAGTGAATGGATCCTTGAAGATGATCGAAGTGCTCAGTCGTTATGCGCAGACCGTCAAACACTTCGATGTTGCGAGGTTGCATTCCTATCACCTCCCCGCGCGACGCGCGCCGGGCGGTCGCCACGAAAAACGCTTCATTCGTACTCCTGGATCAGACTGGTGAGCGTCAGAGTGCCTCGGGCACTGCTCTGGATTTCGCCCTGCACACCTTCGTTGTCTTGCACACCGGTAAGCGGGACGCGCACGGTTTGCGATTGGGCGGTTGGATCCAGCGGTACGCGCGCGAAGGTGCTGCCCGAAGTCGCCGAGCGAAACACGAGTGTAGCAGCTGCGACGCCATTTTCGGCCCCTGGTGTGTAGATCGGCCTAACGAGTCCTCTAGCCGGTGCTCGTTCACTGTGACTCAACGGGCGCCAGATGTTCCCGCCGCGACTCACACGCAATTGATCGAGCAGGGACAGTGGGACGCGGGACACCGCCAGTTGGGCCTCGCCCTGAATGCCACGACATACGATCCAGACCACTTCGTCCGCTCGCAGCGTGACGGGTGCCTGCAACTCGGCGTAGCTCCAGCGGGGAGCTGCGTCGGTGCTTTCGACCGCGACCTGGGTTTCGCCGAGCGCGGGCTTCGCAAGATCCGGCTGCCCATCCGCATCAGCGTATAACGCGGCGTACACGCTGGCCGGTTTCGTCGTGCCTAACAACAACGCCAGTGCCACGCACTGCACGTCAATTCCGGGACGCAAGGACTGTGCAGCCCCGAAGTCGGCGTCCACTGAGGCGAACTCCGTCCCAACGTAGCTCAGTGACGCGTCCCCTAACGAGCGCTCAGGACCGAAGTCTCCTGTGACGTCGACAGAGACGGCGATGAGGCGGCGCTTACTGTCGTCGGCGGGGAGCGGCAGCATCTCGATGTCGCGAACGTCGCCGTAGTCGAGATCGAGCGATCGGTCGACGCTCGCCGTACCGTCCGCCGCGTTCGTCCACGTTTGCGTCTGGATGCGAGTGCTCGTCAGTTGACCCATCTCGACGTCGACACTCCCTTCTGCGTCCGACGTCAGGAGAAAGCGCAGCGTGATTGGCGTCCCACCCTGGTATCGATCGAGAAACGCATTGACGTGCGCGGCGAAGTCAGGCAAGTCGTAGCGTTCGTTTGCGAGCACGTCGCCGTAGCGGAAAAACACGTCGCCACCATCTAGCCGCAGCGTGACGTTACGTGGTCTCGCTGGCGCCGCGACTTCTACCTCGTAGTTCTTTGTACTGTTGTCGGGACCTTTGATCGAGATGTCCGTCTTCGTGGGTACGGATGCCGTCGATGCAAGGCGCAACGCCGATGGTCCGCCCACGAGCAACGTCGCTCGACACGTTTTGACGTCGGCATTGCGCGGCAAATTGCTCACAGTCTGCGCGATGACCGTGTCTTGCCCAGGCTTGACTGGCTCGTAAACGAGCATGCGATCGAGCCCAATCGCGACGTGAGAGGCGACGTCGGCGATGAACAGCCCACGAGCGCCACTCATCGTGACCATCGCCGTGCCGCCGAAGCCTTGCGTCAGCGCCACTGACTAGCCCAGTCTCGCAGCGGCGTCGCGCGGCATACGAAAGCCCTGCGCCGGAACGAGCTGTCCCAGAAGTGACGCGATGATCTGTTCGGCTTGCGCGAAGTCTTGATGCTCGACAGCAACGAGAATCACGTACGGCGGCGTCAGCTCCGTTCCAGGCGGCGGATACTGGAACACGATCTTCCGGTTCTGCAGCAGATCCTGCGGCGTTGTGGGCGGCAGATTTTCCATGCGGAGCTCGGCCTCGAACTCAGCGTCGTTGAGAACGCCGATCGCGACGATCGCATCCATGACCGCCAGTTTCGTGGCTTCCATTTGGAACAACGCGGCGAAATCGGCGACAGTCTCCGCCGACCATCGCGCGGCGCTGCCGCCTAACACTTCGCCGACGCGAGTGCGCCGCTCGATGAGGCTCATGATCTCTTCGCCTGACCTAATGTTCTTGGCTTGCAGCGTGCGTACCGCCTCGCCTAACGTTTCGCGCGGCGCCGCACGCAACTGACCGATGGCGTCGTTGACGAGCTGCGTGAACGTCTTGTCCGCTGCCGGCTGTTCTGGAGGCGCGGGGGGCAGCGGCAAGTTGGGCCTAACGCGATCGAGTAGCTCAGGCCGAAACGCGCCGAGGTTGGCTGCGGTGTGCAGCGTCGCGCCGCGCAGCGCAGCCGGCGACAGCATGCCGGGTGGTGACGACGGCGGCGCCGTTGGTGCCGTGGCCGGCGCCGACACGCCAGCCGGCGGCTGCGGCGCGGCGGGAGGCGCTTCGGCGGGCGGCGCTGCGCCCGTCGTTTCTACGCCGGACGCTGGTCGGACGCGTGCACTCAATGCCGGTCCGAACGCTCTGAATGGAGCAGTCACTGGTTCTCCTTTGCTATCGTTGCGTTGCGAGGATGTTGGCGGATTCGCCCAGGGTGCGTCCCATGAGCTCCGGTGCGCGCACTGGCGTTGCGGGGACGGTGCCTTGGCCGACGCTCGTCGATAGCGCTGACGCGGCGGCGTTGTACCGGAGACCGAGGAGACTCGGCGAGAGACGTCGCGTCTCGACGGCTTCACTGACGATCACCTGGACCTCCGGCTCGCCGATGATTACCGGAAGGACCTGCATGATTCGTCGATCGTCCAGCGAGGTGTCGTTAGGATCGTCCAGCACGGTGCCGAAGACAGTCATTGTGCGCGCGAGGACGCGACCTTGCGCGGCGAGGAACGGACGCGCCGCCGACAGTGTGTGCCCGAACAAGGCGGCAGAGAGTTGGGTTGTCGCTTGAATGAGCTGGAGACACAGCGATAGCTGGCGAAAATCGTCCGATCGAATGCGTTCACCGGGTGTCGGGAACGGCAGGTGATTGAATGGATTCTCGTCAGGCACCCGTGGCAGTGTAGGAAGCACTTGCGGCGGTGGCGGCGGCGATACCACAGGCGGTTGTGGTGGCGGTTGAGACGGCGGCACCGGCGGCCGGGCCACCATATCGCGAAGCCTCCGCACGTCCGGCGCGAGCTCTGCGAGTATCCCTGTTTTCCTTAACGCAGCAGCGTTTGGCGTCAGTGCCAATCGCTCGCGTAGGGTGGAGCCGCCAGTCAAACCCGGCATAGAACAGTCCTCAACTCTCAGAAGTAGATGACGTGGGATCGATCGGCAGCATCAAGTCGCCGCCTTCGAGCCGCAGCACGGTCGCGGCAGTCTCGATTCCCACACCGGAAGTCGCGTTAGGCTCTCGCAGCATTGCCTCACCCACGATCCACTCGCTTCGCGCCGCGTCGACGAACGCGTGCACCCCGGCCGCCTTGCAACGAGCGACGAACGCGGCGATGCGACCGAGGTCGAGTAGCTGCGCTAGAGGCTCTTCGGCCGGCTCGTCCTTGCCCCGGGGAGGACTGCTGCGTCCTGAAATCTCTTTGGGGACGAGGAGCTTGAAGGCGCACGGCATCCGTTCGTACCAGTGCATCGACACGGAGGCGCTGGCCGTAAAATCGAACACCGACTGATCGAATCCCGGCCCTTCATCGAACATACCGCGTTGTTCGTTAGGCAGCGCGTAGACGCAAAAATCCATGTCGCCCGCGTCGTACGCGCCTTCGGCGACGCCAAAGCGCCATTCCGTTGGACCGGGCGGTATCTGCGGCACCGGCTTGACACGGCGATATGGCGGAGTGAAAAGGCGCGCGTTGGCGGAGTAGTACGGAATTCGTGGGCCGTCGCGCTCGACGATGTAGGCGTCGCCGTCGTAGCGCGACAAGTCCGCGCGGCCGCCGACATCGAAGCTGACCCACTCGTCGACGGGGCGGCCATCCAGGCGCGCACCATCCTCCGCGTCTATCGTTAGGCGCGAGCCGTCGGGGATCACCCCGTAGAACCGGATCCCCTCGCCAGTGTTGGGGGAGAAGACCGTCGGCAGGACAGCTCGATCACTGATCCCGACAATTACGATGCGCGCCGGCGAGGGCTCGACGTTGTCGCCCGAGACGAGCCAGGAATCCAGCGGGTATCGCTCGGCGGTCGCAACGGCGCGCGGCCGGAGCGGGTTCTCGTGCAGATAGATCCGCGCCTTCGCTCCGCCGCGGCTGGCCCCGAGATCCGCCGTCGCCACGTGGGAGTAGCCCGCAGCGTCGAGCCGCCGTAGCCCTGACGCTGCCGGAGTCTCGCGCAGCAACTCGGCATCAAGCATGATCGCGGCGGCCTCGATGATCGCCCAAGGCGTACCCAAGCCATTGAGGTGGAGCCGCGCGACGCGTTCGATGCGCCGGCGCACGGCGCCTAACGCCGCCTCGTGAGGCAGCGCCTCGTCCGTGAGAAGATCGGCGAAATCCTGTTCGTGCAGATTCAGTGCGCGCGCCAGCTGAACGAGATCAAGCGCATGCTCCGCCACTTTGACGCGGTGCGCGCGCTGTATGCGGAAGAGCAGCGTATCTGCTTCCTCGAGTGGCGCGGCTAGTGCCGCCACCACGGTGCTGAGCAATGACACGCGCTCCGTCGCCAGTGTCGACGGGAAGAGGCGAAGAATCCGCTGGGATTTCGGCATTAGCCGGCGTCCTCTCCCTGCACCGTGACATTGCGCCAGCGCGCCACGTGATGCTCGGCCAGCTCGATGCGCTCGGCGTTCACCAATTGCCGCCCCGTGTCGGCGTACGTGGCGTTGAGCACGACCGGCTCGTTCGCAGCGAGTTGCCGCGTGGCAAGGGCCGCGGACGCCGCGGTCTGTACATCCTGCACGGCAAGTAACCGAGCGCCCGCGGTACTGATCACTTCGAGGGCGAGGCGTAGCGCGTCGACGTCGGCTGCAGCAGCCGGGGGCGTCCCGGCGGCGAGCCTAACGAGGACATCGATCATCACAGGCTCCGCCATCAAACTGACGGCCACGGATGCTGCCGCTACGCGCGCTTTGCGCCCGTCCGTGTCGAGGTTCGCTTCGATCTCCGGCGCCGTCGCCCCAGCCGCGCCGAGCCTAACGATGGCATCGGCGATCGCATCATGACCGATGACGGCGCCGAGCAGTTTGCTATGAATGACCGGTGCGCCCATCGGCAACGCCTCGAAGTACCCGGTCACGCGCGAACGGACTTCGCTTTCGACGGCATCCTTTTGCGCCGCCGACAATGCCGGGTCGAGCAGCCGCACGAGCACCGCGACCTGCAAGTCGAGTACGCCCGTTGCGCTGCGTGCGACGACCTCGGGCGCAAGGCGAAGCGGCGGTCGCGCCCCTTCCGCGATCAGTGTGAGCCCTGGCTGGGAGGCCGATACCCCGCCAGGCCGCGGAAGGTTGTGCGTCACCCGGATCCCAGCCGCGCGCGCAGATAAAATCGCTTCGTCGACACGCCTAACGAGCTCGCTGTCGACGGCGTCGCCCAGCCCGAACTTGACGTCTACAAGACCCGCGGCGTCCTGGCGCTCGACGACTTGCACGTTGGTATCGTTGAGACCAGGCACCTGCTCCAGCAGCGCCAGCTTAATCGCTTCGAGCGAGGCCTTGCCGGCGCGCTCCAGAGCGCCGCGGATGCGACGACGCAGCGCTTCGTCGCTTTCCTTTTCCGTTGCGAAGGCCGTTGCCTCCCGGTTCACCACGCCATCAATCCCGAAGATCGGGCGATTGATGATCTTGATCGTGCGCGCGTCGACGCGGCCGGCGGTGCCTTCGACCATCGCACGAATCGATGCCGAGACTGCGAGTTGGCCACGACTCAGGGTTCGTCGCTCCACCGTCTCGAACGTCTCACCGCGCTCCGTCGCCACGACAGTGCCCGCTGCGATGCTGATGTCGCCCGGTGCCGGCGTGTCCCTAACGAAGACAACTTCGCCAACGGCAAACCGCGCGTCTTTCCGCGTAATCCCGAGTAGCGCGGCGACATGATCGAGCGACATGCCAGTGGCGAGGTCGACGAACGCCGACTCGTAGATGAACGCCATTTGCTTTTGCAACACCGCAAACTCACGGGCAAACGCCGTCGCGAGCAGGAACGTGACGCTTCCCGGGTTGCGGTCGGTGAGCCGCCGCGGCGTTTCCGAGCGATAGTAATTCATGTAGAAGTAGCTTCGCTCATCCGGGTGACGCGCGCTGCCGCCGTCCTTCCACTTGATTGTGCCTGACGAGAAATCCAGCGCGTAGTCGATATCCCGGTCAAAGCGCACGAAGTTCGTGCCGACCTGACCACTGACGCTGATGCTTTCGGGAATCACATCCGGAGAAGCAACACCGTACGTCTCACCTGACCCGATGAACTGGTGCTCTTCGCGCGCGACACCACCGGTCAGCTCGGTGAGCAGGTCGTATGCGATCTGTTCGAAGGGCTGCGCCACGAATGTCATGCGACGCCTCCCGCAAACGAGAACGGAATTACCAGGTTGAGCGGCGTCGGCTGCCCGATCACCAGCGCCGAGATCTCGATGACACACGTGTCGCGGCGCGCGAGGCCGTCACCAGGTTTCACAGTGACTTTGAGCACGCGCTCAAGCCGTGGCTCCTGCCGCAGACACTCGAGTACGTAGAGCTTGACCAGCGAGCGATTCCCTTCGGTGTTCGGTTCGCCGATGAGCGCATGGTGCCGCGAACCATACCAGGGGATGCCTAACGCACTTAGCTCCTCGCGCTCACAGAGGAGACGAAGGATGAGGCTCTGCACCAGGTTGGCGCGGCCACTCACCGTGGCGAGATCCATGCGTCGCGGGGTCCGATCTGCGCGCCGGTGCGCGCGTAGATCGCCGAGCGTCGACGGACCCGCGAGCGTCCGACCCTCCTCATCGGCGACGAAACCGAGGTCGAGGTCGTGTCCTAACAGCTCGTCGGCCATAACGCTACCCGGTGGAATCGACCACGGCCGGTGAGGCCGGTGGACCGATGATCGTGAGAACTCCCGGCACGCCCGGAATGGCGTCGCCGATCCTAACGAGTGGCTGGCCTCCTGATCGTACCTGGCTCGGGATGAGCGAGCCGATCACGAGCGGATAGGGGATGCCGGAGAGCGAGTTGATCATCGTGCAGACCGAGCCGGCGAACGCGAGCGGCATTCCTCCAGCCAACGGTCCGCCCGGTGGGATCATCGTGATGAAGCCGGAATCGGGGATGCCGGTCATGCCGGGCGAAACGACGACGGCGCAGCCGATCGTGACAGGGGGACCAGGCATGGGAAGTCTTAGGCCGGTGAAAATTGCGTCTGGCCGGCTAGCGAGACCGCCGCGCCTTTGAGCGTAGCCGTAGCGGACCCTTCGATCTTGGCCGCGGCCGAGGCCTTCACGTTGACGTTCATCCCTTCGATCGTCACGTCGCCTGTCGACGTGCCTAACGAAATATTCCCACTCGCTTCGATGCTCGTGTCGCCGTCCGAGACGATCTTCACCGCTCCCGCGGAGGTGATCTCGACGTCGCCGTCGTGCGTAACGCTCACCGTCGTGCCACCTAACGTGACCACAAGTTTGTCGTCATCCAGCGACAGCGAATTCTGATTTGGCAGCTCGATATGCAGCCGACGGATGCCGCTTTCTTCACTGTGCGGTGAGACATACACCGCTTCGTGCACTTTGACCTTCGGCGGTTCGTCGTCTGCGTTGTACAAGCAACCGACGATCACCGCAGCGTCGGGGGCGCCGCCGATGAACTGCACGAGCACGAGGTTGCCGACATCGGGGAGCGCGCCAATCCCTACGCGGCTAGTCGCCACAGCGACACGGCGCAACTCGAGACCGGAGTCGCGCAGTTGTACATCGCACTGGTAGTAGTCCTTGTCAGACGGTCCGCTGTGCGGATACACAGCGGTGACGACGCCTAACTCGGCGGTCTTGAAACCGCGCAGCTGCTCGCGCACAATGGCGCGAATGACGCCTACCGCATCGTGCGTCATAGTCCCAGCGCCCCTCCGATCGCTCCGGCAAGCTGGCCCAGCATGCCTTCGGCGGCGTCAGCGCCCCCCATACCAGTCACGCCCAGCGTGGTCACGAATCCTTCACGTTTCACGAATCGATGACGCAGGCGATCGACCTTGTACATTCCGTTCACGTCGGGCCATGGCGCATCGGCGATCTCCACGACATCACCTAACGACAACGTGGGATCACCTAACAGGCGAATTGTGCCGCGTGTCGCCGCGTCGAGCGACGCGCCGAGGCGGCCCTTGGCCAGACGCTCGGCCGCATCCGTCGAGCGAGCCGCCGCCCGTCCCAATACGAGCACTTCGGCTCCGTCACCAGCGGCTGCCTGTACGGAGGCCGGATCTTTCAGGAGATGGTGCCAACGATCGGTTCCGGCAGTGCTCGCCGCGCCTTCCCCGGTGACTTTGGCGCTGCCGTACGTGGCGACGTCGTGGTCGATGCGCGCGTCGAGGACATGGATTCCGTAGTGCAGTTTCCGGTCAGCACCCGATTTGGAAAACCGGCGCATAACGAGTGCGCCGTCCGGGTCGTCGTACACGTCCATCCCTTCGAGCTGTGCGAGCGCGATAACGTGATCGAACACGCTGCGTCCGCTGTCGACGACGAAATACGGGTAGGTGTCGCCGCTGTCGATCTGACCGGCTTGCAGATTCGCCGCGGACGCGAGGTCCTGCGCGATCTGGCTCAATCCTTGGTTGAGATAGATGCGATCGACACGTGTACGTGCGGCGGTGGCGAGCGCGGCACGCCCGGCGACGCGTACGTGACCGTGATGGCTCGCGATGCGGTCGACGCTAGCCGTCATGACCTTGGCGCTGCGATCACCGATCGCGAGCGTGATTTCCATCGGATCGTTATGTGCGACGGGAAGCGCGCGAACGTCAATCGAGAACGCCGCCGCCGCTCCCGCGGACTCGCCGAAACCGAGCATCGAGGCGGCCTCGCCGACAGCTTGCTCGAGGAGGCCTGGCTTGGCGGCTGGCGTAACGAAGAGCCCAACCTCGCAGCGGCTGACGGGCGAATTCATCGCGCGCTCGACGGTGAGCGAGACGAGCTCCGTGTGGGGATCGTCTTTGGTATCGATCTCCCAGGCTCCGAGCTTGAGCTTGCCGCTGACGCTATCCATGGCGTTAGGCGATCCTCGTCGCGGCATCTTGCGCGGCTGATTTTGCGCCGGCGCTCGTAGCGGTTTGCTGCAACTGCGCCAGCGCTGTGCGCGCGGCATCGTTCGCGGCGCTGCGAAGCGAGTGAATCGCGTTCAGAGCGAGCAGTTCGTCAGGCCCGCGCGCCAATGCAGCGAGTGCGGCGACTGCTGCTCCCCCAAGCTTGTTGCCCAAATGCCCAAGACCGGACGTGGCACTCATGCGTAGCATGCCATCTTCTGTCGGGCTTGTGGCAGCGGCGAGGAGTGTTGGGATCGCGTCCACTGCGCCCATCTGCCCAAGCGCGACGAGCGCAGCACTGCGCACACCCTGGCTCGAGCCTGCGTTGTTTGCCAACGCCAGCACCGCTGCTGCACCGGCTGAATCTGCGATCTCGCCCAGCGCGGCGATGACGAACATGTGGCTCGACTCGGCGTCTGGTTGCGCTAGCAGCTCCACGAGCGCTGGTACGGCACGCGCGTCCGCGCTGTACGCAATGGCGAGGAGTGCATCCTCATACCCAAGCATGAAGTCGACACGCTCTTTGTGAACGAGCTCGATGAGGCGCGGAACGACATCTTCTTCGAACGACCAAATCGTGGTTGCTGCGCGGGTGGGCCCACGCACGCCGGGGACCGGGGGAGCGGGGATCGCCCAGCGGCTGCCGGCAGCGGCGGGGGTCGCAGCGCCCGC